>NZ_JAINEZ010000028.1:0-58025 GCF_019873065.1 Sphingobium sp. PNB | reverse complement strand
TAACCCGGCACCATGAACCCGCCGCGACAATCTGTTCTCATCCTGATAGTCGCTGACCTCTCACCCAGATCGTCGCGCTATAGCTTCCTGGTACGCGTGAGCAACGCCAGCGCTGCCTGGTACAGCGTGCTCCGCATGATCACGTCGCCGCACTTCGTTATCGGAAGCGTTCGATCCACCTCGCCGGACGCATATTTTCCAGGCGTGAGGCCTAGATGGGCACCAACATCTCGAGATCGCTGGAACCGGTCGGGGTCATCGATTGTGCCCACATAGGTGATGGCCGTGATGGCACCGACGCCGGGGATCGTCATCAATCGCCGGCAAGTCTCATCCTTTCTGACCTCGCCCAGCAACATCTTTTCAAGCACCGCACTCTGCTCCCGAAGAGCTCGACGGGCGATGAGCATGGGCTGGACCATCGCGGCCAGGCGCGGAACGTCCTCGATCAGCTCGCGGATCATCCGCTCGTACGGTCCTTGCGTAACGCGGCCGCTCAGCTTCAGCCCAAACACCTTCAGCGTCCCGCGGATCTCGTTCTCGATGTCGATCGCCTTGATCTTCAAGGTTCGACGATTGGCGAGTAGCATGCGCAGCTCCTGACTGACATCGCTTTTGATATGCACGACGGAGTACCAGCCTACACGCATACAGCTGGCGATAGCCCGGGCATCATTCCGATCGTTCTTCACCGGCATCATCTTGGTGGCAGCGCGAAGCTTGCGCGGGTCGATGCAGACCATGTGGTATCCGTGTTCGCGGAGCCCGTTGAACAGCCACGCCGCGGTCGCTCCGGCCTCGAGTCCGATGCGCTCAAGGCTGTGCTCCACCTTGCTGAGCCACAGCGCGATGTCGTCAGGGTGAGAGACCGCAGTTCCCTCGCGATAGATGACACCGTTCTCGTCCACGATACAGATCGCGGTCTCCGCCAACGACACGTCCAACCCAGCATAAAACTTCATCGCTTCCTCCCATCAAGGTCACTGTTCACATACCTTGGAGACGAAGAAGGCAGGCAGAATGGCAAATCGCAATCACACCATCTACCGGTTGAAGGTGGATATCGCCTCGATCGTCGAGGATTTCGAAGACCTCAAGATCAGGATCAAGATGCCCGAGGGCAAGCCCAATGTGCCGGCGCGCGACGATATCAGGATGACCGATATAACGCCGATCGTGCGCAGCGTCGAGGGCGCGCGGGGCATGGGCGAACTGGTCAACCGTAGATGGAGCTGGCCGGGCAACCGCGGCAAACCGATCTATAATTTCCGCACCGAGGGCCGCGAGTTGAGATCCCACTGCGCTCTCATCTTGGCGGACGGCTTCTACCAGTTCACCGACCCGCCGGTGCCTCGCCCAAAGGATAAACGCCTCGACAAATGGCTGTTCACGATGAAGGATCATGACTGGTTCTGCATCGCCGGCATTTGGCGCGAAAGCCCGGCTGGAGAAGCCTTCACGATGCTCACCATGAACGCCGGACCCGACGTGTCGCCCTATCACCACCGCCAGATTATTCCGCTCACTCACGATCAATGGGGGCACTGGCTCGATCCCACCGTGCCCGCGAAACACGTGCTGGGACGGCTGCCGCAGGGCAGCCTGCCGGTGATCCAGGTCTATGGCGCGCCGCCGGCGCAAGCCGCGCTGCTATGACGCAGGACGCCACCCCCGCCCGCTTTCTCGAGGCTCAGGCAAATATCTATGACACAGCGCTTGCCGAGATCCGGGCCGGCGCCAAGCGCAGCCATTGGATGTGGTATATTTTTCCGCAGCTCCGCGGCCTGGGCCGAAGCCCGACCGCGCACTATTATGGGATCGCCACGCTTGCAGAAGCCCGAGCCTATCTCAGTCATCCGGTCTTGGGTTCGCGCTATCTCGAATGCATAAAAGCGCTTCAAAAGCTGGGTGACAATGACCCGGTTGCTGTCTTCGGCTCGGTCGACGCGATGAAGCTCCGCTCGTCGCTCACCCTGTTCGCTGCGGCGGGTGGGCCGCCGCTGCTCGACGACGCCCTCGAACGATGGTTCGATGGCGAGCGAGATGCCTCGACCTTACACCTCCTCGCCTAAGTCTCAGACGAATCGCGAATCATCCGCCTTGACGAGTTGGCAGACTCAAAGGAACATATGGGGAACATATTGAGTCGTTGTTCCCATGTCTGCTTGTCCCTCCCCCCTCGACCATAATCAGGTCGATCAGCTGGCCGCGCTTCGCGCAAGCCTGGCGCACGTCCGCGCCGCCCGCGGGCCGGCTCTGGCCTTCGGACTGCCCGAGCTGGACGAGCGCCTCGCGGATCATGGTCTCGATGGCGCGGGACTGCATGAAATCGCTGCTGCCTCGGCCAGCTCACCGATGATGGCTGCGCCACGCTGTTTGCCGCCGGAATCGCGTCGCGCTTTTGCGCGAAGCCCGGTTTAACCATCCTCTGGGCCGTGTCGCGTTTCGACCTTTATGCGCCGGGGCTTGAGCAGATCGGCCTTAGCCCTGACAAGATCCTCTATGCCCAGGGCCGCAAGGATTCCGACGTCCTGGCGCTTGCCGAAGATGGCCTGCTCGATGGATCGCTCGCCTGCGTGGTCGTGGAAGTGAAGGCGGCCGACCAGACCGCGACCCGCCGGCTTCAGCTGGCGGCCTGCGACGGCAAGACGCCTATGCTGCTTTTTCGCCGCCATCGCAGCCGCGAGCGTTGCCCGTTGAGCGGCCTCTCCTCGGCGATGACGCGCTGGCGCATCGGTGCTGCGCCGTCGAGCCCCCTCCCCCATGCCGGCCTTGGTCGGCCGCGTTGGTCAGTCGAGCTTGTCCGGCAGCGGAACGGCAATCCCTTCTCTATCGAACTGGAGGCGTGCGATGACACGGGTCGCCTCGCTCTACCTGCCGCAGCTCCCGATAGAGCGATTGCGGAAGGCAGAGCGGCCCGCCAGGCTGCCTGAGCCGGCTCCTGCCCCGGTCGCACCGCGCTTCGCACCGCCGATCGACGATAATCCTGGCGCCTGTTCCGTCCCCAAGGCGGGCGGCTGGCGTCCCGGCGCCCGCTGGGCGCGCGATGGCGCGCTCGGTAGTCGGCCAACCCAGGCCGATATCGACGCCATGCCAGCGCAACAACGGCCGACCATGCGCGAGATGGGACGGCGCAGCGAAGCAGCCGAGCATCCATTCAAGGCCATGCCCGCCGATAACGGTGGCGGCCGCGCAGCATCGCTCCCCGTATCCGCGCTCACATGGGCGACGCTCTGGGGGAAGCCCACCGTCCTTATCACGCGCACCGGGCAACGAGACGTCGTGACCGCCGCCTGTCCGCTTGCGCTGGAACTTGGCCTTGGCCCCGGCATGGCCGCCGCCCATGCGCGAGCGCTGGTGACCGACCTTGAGGTACGCGACGCGCAGCGAGTGGCGGACCAGGCCTGGCTGGATCGGCTGGCGCTGCACGCGGTCGCGCATTGGACGCCGACAGCCTGCGTCTCTGGACCCGACGGCCTCTGGCTCGATCTCACGGGGACGACCCATTTATTCGGCGGCGAGGCGCGCTTCTGTCGGCGGTTGCTGCCGTTTCTTGAACGCCTCGGCTTCACCGCCAGCATCGCAATCGCCGGCACGCCGGGCGCCGCCCATGCGCTCGCGCGCTACGGGAACGAGGCCATCATTCTCCTTCCCGACGGCACCGAAACCCAGGCCATTGCCGATCTCCCGCTCTGCGCGCTTCGATTGGAGCCAGGGGTAGTTGACCGCAGCCCGATTCGGTCTGGAGCGTATCGCTGACCTCTATCCCATAACATAAAGCGTCGGAACCATGTGCCTCTGCAAAAGACATCCTGGTCCAAGAATATCGACTTATCTTTCTGTAATAAACAGATTTTTTGTTCCGCATGCGGCGCTCGGAGACGTTATGACAACAAAGAGACCGATTGCGCCGACTGACCGAACAGCTCGTGCAGCGCTGACCGCGCGTCACGAGCACATTCGATCTGCCATGACGTGAGGGATCAAGTCGGCAGGGGCATCCGCGGCCGGCAGCGTTACCGGGCAGGCGCAATCGTCGCGAGTGCGCCGTGGGAATCGCGGATCGTCACCGGAACCGCAATCGAAGGTCGACGCCGAAGCTGCGTGGCTGGGCGATGCCCCAGCTATTGGCGGGCGTAAGATCGCCGCCATTTTCCACCCCTCTGACGAAATAGGCGTCAAACAGGTTCTGCGCATAGGCGACGATTTCGACGCCCCTGCCGCTGTCATAGCCCAGCCTCAGATTGATCTGCGTATAAGCTTCCCGTCGGGTGATGCCCCGCCAGTCGAAACTCTCCCTTCGACGCCCCTCATGCATCCACTCGCCTTGCAGATAGATCTCGGCCGGGCCGATCGGATAACGGCCGGTCGCGACGCCCGCGCTCGACCAGATCGGATTGGGCAGGCCGCTGCAGTCCTTTTGCCCACAGTCGCGGTCGTCCTGCTTTTCGGTTCGCGTCCAGGTCACATGGCCCGACAGGTCGAAATAGCGGCTCGGCTTCCAATTGAGGGCGCTTTCCACGCCATATCCGGTCACGCTGCCGACATTCACGACCTGCTGGGTCCGGCTTTCCGTGTCGAAATAGACCGTCTGAAGATTGCGGTAGCGATAATGGAAGCCGGTTATGTCGAAGCTCAGCGTCCTGGCGAGGGCCAGGCCCTTTATCCCCAGCTCCTTGCTCCATATCGTCTCCGGCGCGAAGGCGTCGGGCTTCGTTCCGTCGGGCACCAGCCGATACGCCTCGACCGGGACAGGCGCGGCGACCGTGAACGATCCGAATCCGCCCGCCTTGTAGCCGCGGGTGATGCTGGCGTAGAGGTTGATGTCCGGCCCCACCGCATATCGCACATAGGCGCGTGGCGTCAGTCCGCCCCAGCTCTTGCTGGAAGAAACGGGACCATCGGTGAAATAGGTGAAGGTCCAGACATTGCCGAGGCTGCTTTGGCTGGGCAGCACATCGATGCTGAAATGCTTGCGGTCTCGCGCATATCGAATGCCAATGCCAGCCTCCAGCGCTTTCGAGAAATGAAAGTTGGTATCCAGGAAAACGGACCATCCGCGGTTGCGGGACCGCACGTCGTTGATGTCGGTCAGCAGGCCGCCCGGCGCCGGCCGGTAGGGCGCGCCGTAAAGGTCCATGGTCATCCCGCCGCAATCGGCATAGCCATAGCCCGCCGTGCAGACGAGATCCTCGGCAGCCTGGTTGGTGAAGCGCGCCGCGACATCCTCCCAATAAAGCGAGACCCCCGCCGACCAGGTCAGGCGCCGATCGTCTCTGGACATCAGCCGGAAGTCCTGACTGACATAGCGGGCATGCTGGCGCTGGTCGTAATTGCCCAGTTGCAGCGCCGTTCCGTCATAGTCCTCCAGATAATGGAAATCGGACTTGCGAAAGGCGGTCAGGCTGTTGAGGCGCGCCGATCCAAGATCGAGATCGATCGATGCGGTCAGGCTGGTGATGTCGCCATCGTCACGCGGTCTGAGGAGATCGGTATCCACGTCGCGGCGAGACCCCCGGATAACAATATCCCGCTGCAAGACTTCGCTGAGATAGTCGAGAACTTCACGATCGTCATTGGACGCCCGATAAGGCGCGCCGTCGAGCCGCCGACGCTCATGTTCGGCACTCAGCAGGACATCGGCATCGCCGGCCCTGTAGCGCAGGGCGACGCGGCCGGCCTGCTTGTTGCCGCCCATCAGGCGATCATTGCGGCCGGCCGTGAAGGCATTGTCTATCCAGCCATCATAATCCGTCGCATAGCCCGCAATGCGAAGCGTCCAGTCCTCCGCCACCGGCAGGTTGATGGCGCCTTCTGCATCCTTGCGGCCGAAGCTGGCGACCCCGACATAGAGATGCCCGGAAATACGCCCCGGATCCGGCTTGTTGGTCATGATGCTGATCGCACCGGAAATGGCATTGCGGCCGAAGAGGAACCCCTGGGGCCCTCGCAAGGCTTCCGCCTGCGCGACATCGAACAGGGAGGTCACGGCAGCGCCTGTCCTGCCCTGATAGACCCCATCCTTGAAGATCCCGATCGAAGGATCGCCGCCAATGCCATAGTCGTTGGAGGTGATGCCCCGGATGGCGATGCTGTCGATATAGCTGTCGTCCGAATTGCCTGAAAAACCGGGCGTGAAGGTGACGATGTCCTTGACGTCGTCCAGCCGCGTGCGGTCGAGAAAGGCTTCGCCGAAGGCGGAGATCGCCACGGGAACGGTCTGGATGGCTTCCTCCCGGCGCTGCGCCGTGACGGTGATCTCCGCCGCCGATATGGGGTTCGGCAGGTCCTCGGCAGAGGCGGAATGCGGCAGCATGACAGCACAGGCCGTCAGGGCCGGGAAGATACGAGGATGCATGATTACCCCTTCACGCCGCGCGCAGGCGGGCAATGACCAGATCGAACCGCTGCGTCAGCTCGCTGGCGCTGGACCGGACCGCGGCCCCTACATTGAGCGTATGTTCGGCGTTCGCCTTCACCGCATCCAGGCCCGCGGCGATGACGCTGATGGCGTCGTGCACCGCTTGCGCGTCGCCGCCGACGCTCTGACTGCTCGCCAGGATCGTACGGGCCCCCTGATGGTGCTTATCGGCGGCCAGGGACACATCCGACACGTTGCGCTCCAGTTGGCGGACGACGGTGTTCAGCAGGTTGAGCAGCGACGCGATCGAGGAGGCGGATGCGTTCACCGCCTCGATCCGCCGCTCGATCTGGCCCGCCATGTCGCCGGCCCTGTTCGCCAGCGTCTTGATCTCGCCGGCGACGACCGCAAAGCCGGCTCCCGCCTCGCCGCCCCGCGCAGCCTCTATCGTGGCGTTCAGGGCCAGCATGTTCGTCTGGCCCGCTATTTGCCGGATGGTGCGGGTGGCAAGGTCGATCGCCTCTATCTCCCTTTGCAACTGGTCATTGGCGCCCATCACCGCGCGAGCCTCGACTTCCGTCTTGTCCATGTTCTGACGGGTGGCGATCGATTGGGTGTGGATCTGGCCAATGGCGACGCTCAACTCCTGCACATGCGCCTCGATCTCGTGCACGGCCTGCGCCGACGCACGGCTGCGGTCGCGGACCAGGGCCGTCCCGGTGAGCTGTTCCGCGAGAGCGGCCAGCGTGTCGCGGGCGCTGGCTTCAAGCTGATCCGCCTGCCTCAGCAAGGATCCCGACAGGTCACCCACGCTGGTGGAGAGAAGATTGGCGACCTCATGCGCGGCGTTTCGCAGCGCTTCGCGATGTTCGGCCTGTTCCCGCCCTTCCCGCTCTGCAATGGCGGCGATCTGCTCCCTCGCCTGTTCCGCCTGTTGGCGCGCCTCTTCCGCGGCCAGAGTCGCATTCTCCCGATCCCTGGAGATGCGTTCGGCCCGCAACCGGCCGGCGAGCAACGACGCATGGGTCCGCAACATGGCGCGCGAGACGGCGAGGAAAAACAGGATGAAGAGCGCGGCGGCCGATGCCAGCAGCCATGAAAGGCTCTTGAGCGCCGCTATGCCCGGGCGCACCGGCAACCAGTGGATATGGCCCAAATCGGCGCCGTCAGGACTGATCAAGGGATGACCGGGCGATGTCTCGGCATCCGCTTCCGGCGGGTTGAAGCTGATGTCCGCCAATGCATAGGCCTGTTCCCAACTGGCGAACAGCTCGGCATCCAGCGGGCGAACCACGACGACATGGCGGAGCGGCCCGGAAGGGAGCGGCCGGTTGGCGGAAAAAGGAAGGATCGGGGCGCCGGCGAACAAGGCCGGACGGCCCCGATAAAGCTGGATGAACGGGCGGATGGGGAAATTGCGGCGATCATCGACATGCTTGGGCAGCGTGCGTTCAAGATGCCGAAGCGCTTCCGGCGCATCCCTCATCAGCGTGGTTCTGACAGTCGATCGGGGTTGCCAGCCGAAAATGGTCCCGCCGCGCTCGTCGAGAACATATAGGGGCATGGCGCCGCCGAAGTTCGAGGCTGCCCATTCACGGTCGATCCCGCCGTATAGATGATCGACGGCGTCATCCCAGAGCGCATAATCCCGGGCCGTGGCTGCAAGAGCATTGGTCTCCCGCTTCATGGCGCCGTTGACCATGCGCGCCTTTTCCAGCGCCGCAGCATCGTCCATCCTCGAAACAAGCACGGTGACGAGGATGCCGCAGGTCATGAAGGTCACGAGCGTCAACGCGATGAGCGGCAGGATAGCGCCGGGCAGGCGGCGAAGTGCACCTGTCAATGGGGCTAGATGCCGCACGATGTAAGAGCCCCCGTCTGACCAGCCTTGTCTTGCCGTTTGACTGCGCCCCGAATGGTTATGATTGATTTAACGCTTCTGCCTTTGGGCTGAAAATTGTTCTGCATTTAACCTATGTCAGATAACTTAGGTAATAGGGTCCGGCGACTTTGGACGACCCGACAGGAATATCCTGTATCTGCTTGGTGGAAATGAGAGGACATGGCGCGAGGCATCTGCGCCAGCTTCGGTCAGGCTCGATAAAATCGATGGCTGCTCATTCAAGACTTCCGAAGATCGGTTCGGGACGATCCTCAGACTTGTCCGGAGCCGTGATTGGAGCGGGAAGCGCAGGCTCGTCCCGGCAGGCATCATCCGGTCGCATGGCCACATGCTGCTCGGGCCAGTGGAGGAAGGGCAGGACCGTACCGGAGCCACGCCACACATCAACCTGATCCAGCCGGACATCCGAGAACAGCCATTGCGGCCGGTTGACTTCACCGACCGCGAATACGCCATTATCCGGCGCGATGCCGTCGGGCGGACCGTAAATGGCTGCCGCGCCGTGATTGTCATCCAGAGAGGGCAGCCAGGGCGCCTGCCCCACCGTGGGCGCCTGGACGACATAGCATTGGTTTTCCAGCGCGCGGGCCTGCGCCCCGATGCGGACGCGCCAATAGCCCTGCATGCTGTCGGTCGCAGACGGCACCAGGATGATCCTGGCGCCCGCCTCGGCCTGTGCCCGCGCGATCAGCGGAAATTCGGCATCGTAGCAGATGGAAATCCCTACCCTGCCGAAGGGCGCATCCAGGACATGAACGGCCTCGCCGCCCGTTATGCCCCAGATTTCCCGTTCGAACCGCGTCATGACGATCTTGTCCTGATAACCGGTCCGGCCATCGGGGCAGAAGAGCCGGGCGCGGTTGACGACCGCTCCCCGGGCGTCGCGGCACGGGCGGCTGCCGCCCAGGATCGTCACGCCATAATGGATGGCGAGTTGCCGGTGCAGTTCGTCGATCCGTTCCCCCAGCGCCACGACATGATCGAGCGAAGCATGAAGATCGGCCGCCGCCGCCGGATCGGTGCCGGCCAGTTCCATGGCGGCATATTCCGGAAAGACAAGGAGCTGCGCGCGCCCGACCGCCGCCTCCGACACCCAGCGGCTGAGCTTCGCTTCCCAGGCGCCGTAGCTCGGCAACAGTTCGATCGGATATTGCGCGGCTGCAATGCGGACCTCGGTCATTCGGAGTCCCGTAGCGGCTTCCGCCCGAAGCGCGTCGGATGATCGCCCTCCCCGGCCTGCCTCATCCCGCCTTCACCTGATCCAGCCAGTCGGCCAGATTATAATGGTTGCTGACCCGCGCGATCGCGCCGTCGCGCAGTTCGAAGAAGGCGCCGACGCGCAAAATATAGCGCTGGCCGGATGCAGGAGGCAGATCGCCGTCCGTCTCCAGATATTCGCCCTCCAGCATGAATTCCGCGGCCGCCCGTTTTCCATCGGCGGAGGCCAGGAACACGGGATCGATGACCCTTTCCCTGTAGCAGCGGTTCATATGGTCGAGGAATTGCGCAAAGGCCGCCTTCCCTTCCCGCACCGAACCCTGCGAGGGTTCGTGCACGACATCCTGCGCCAGCAGATCGAGCATCGCCGCGCTGTCGCCGCGATTGAAGGCCGCATAATAGCGACCGAGCAGGTCCGCAGCCATGGCGTTCAATCCTCCGGCGCGATGGTGACGCGAAGGCCGTCCAGTTCGACCGTCAGCGGAACCTGGCAGGACAGGCGCGACCGGTCGATACGATGATCGCTGCTGTCGAGCAGGTCGTTCTCATCAGGGCCGAGCGGCGGCAGACCGGCTGCGCGTCCGTCATCCACATGGGCATGGCAAGCATGTTCTGCGCCGTCGCGGCCGGTCACGAAAATCTGCACCATCGATCAATCCTTGCCAAGACGGGCCGCATGCCAGCGCAGATGGTCCGCCATGAAGGTGGAAATGAAATAATAGCTGTGATCATAGCCGTCGCGCAGATTCAGCGTCAGGTCGATCCCCGCTGTCTCGCAAGCCGCCTTCAGCAGTTCCGGGCGCAATTCCTGTTCCAGGAAATTGTCGGCCGTCCCCTGGTCGACCAGCAGCGCCGGAACCCAGGCGCCGTCCTCGATCAGCGCGACCGCGTCATGCCGGCGCCAGGCGGCCGGGTCGTCGCCCAGATAGCCGGCCAGCGCCTTCTGTCCCCAGGGCACCTGCCCCGGCGCGACGATCGGCGCGAAGGCCGATACCGCCTTGTACAGGTCGGGAAGGGCGAGGCCGACGGTCAGCGCGCCATGGCCGCCCATGCTGTGACCCATGATCGACTGGCGTTCCATGTCCGCGGGGAAATTGGCCGCGACCAGCGCGGGCAGTTCCTGGGTCACATAGGACCACATGCGATAATGGGCGGCGAAGGGGGCCTGCGTCGCGTCGACATAGAAACCGGCGCCCAGACCGAAATCATAGGCCCCGTCCGGATCGTCCGCCACGGCATCGCCGTTGCGGTCCGGGCCGCGCGGGCTGGTGTCCGGCGCGACGAAGATCAGGCCCAGTTCGGCGCAGGCGGCGCGGAACTCGCCCTTTTCAGTGACATTGGCATGGGTGCAGGTCAGTCCGGACAGATACCAGACGACCGGCAGTTTCGTCCCCTCCGCATGGGGCGGCACATAGACCGAGAAGGTCATGTCCGTCCCCGTCGAGGCGGAGGCGTGCCGGTACACGCCCTGCACGCCGCCAAAGGCCTTGTTGGCGCTCACCTGTTCCATGATCACCTGCCATCCGATCGCGTGGGAACGGCGCCGGAAGTCACCGCCATAAATTTTCTCCTCGCCGTATCAGAACAGCACGACGCTGCGGATGCTCTCCCCCGCATGCATCAGGTCGAAGCCCTTGTTGATCTCCTCCAGCGTCAGGACGTGGGTGATCATGGGATCGATCTCGATCTTGCCGTTCATGTACCAGTCGACGATCTTGGGAACGTCGGTGCGGCCCTTCGCGCCGCCGAAGGCCGTACCCTTCCAGACCCGGCCGGTGACGAGCTGGAACGGGCGGGTGCTGATCTCCTTCCCCGCTTCGGCGACGCCGATGATGATGCTTTCCCCCCAGCCGCGATGACAGCATTCGAGCGCGGTGCGCATCACCTCCGTATTGCCGGTCGCGTCGAAGCTGTAGTCGGCGCCGCCGTCCGTCACCTCCAGAATCCTGGCGACGGTCTCCTCGCGCGAAAGGCCCCTGCTGTTGATGAAATGAGTCATGCCGAACTTGCGGCCCCATTCCTCCCGGTCCGGGTTGATGTCGATGCCGATGATCTTGTCCGCGCCGACCATCTTCGCGCCCTGGATGACATTGAGACCGATGCCGCCCAGGCCGAAGACCACGACATTCTCGCCCGCCTGCACCTTGGCCGTGTTGACGACCGCGCCGACGCCGGTGGTGACGCCGCAGCCGACATAGCAGCTCGTCTGGAAGGGCGCATCGTCGCGGATCTTCGCCACAGCGATCTCCGGCAGGACGGTGAAGTTGGAGAAGGTGGAGCAGCCCATATAGTGGAAGATCGGCTGGCCCTTGTAGCTGAAACGGGTCGTGCCGTCCGGCATCAGTCCCTTGCCCTGGGTCGCGCGGATCGCGGTGCACAGGTTCGTCTTGCCCGACAGGCAGCTTTTGCACTGGCGGCATTCGGGCGTGTAGAGCGGGATCACATGGTCGCCGGGCTTCACCGAAGTGACGCCCGCGCCGACCTCCCGCACGATGCCAGCGCCCTCATGGCCCAGGATCGAGGGGAAAATGCCCTCGCTGTCGAAACCGTCCAGCGTATAGGCGTCGGTGTGGCAGATGCCCGTCGCCATGATCTCCACCAGAACCTCGCCCGCCTTCGGGCCTTCCAGATCGACTTCGACGATCTCCAGTGGCTTCTTCGCCTCGAAGGCGACGGCGGCGCGGGTCTTCATCTCTCATTCCTCGTCATGATCATTTGCGAGAAGAGAGGCCATGGCTCCCGCCGCGCCCTCTCTTTCCACCCTCCCTAGCGCTGTTCCGCAATGGTGATAATATAGTGTTTCGGAAAATCATTATTCCTGAGCTGGTATAATCACATGTCCAACTGGGATGGCATAGACGAGTTCATCAGTGTCGCCACCGCAGGCTCCTTCACGCGCGGGGCAAGGGCGCTGGGTGTCTCCACCACCCATGTCAGCCGGTCCATCATGGCGCTGGAGCAGCGCGTGCAGGCGCAGCTTTTCCACCGGACCACCCGGACCGTCCGGCTGACCGACACCGGCCGGGTGTTCTTTGAACGGTGCGAGCGCATCGCCAAGGACAGGGACGAGGCCATCGCCCTGATCGGAGAGAGAAGCGAGCCGCAGGGAGAGTTGCGCGTCACCTGCTCGACGGCCATGGGGGAGCGCTTCGTGGCGCCGATCATCCGCCGCTTCGCCATGCAGCATCCCAAGCTGGCCGTGTCGATCGAATTGTCCAACCGGGTCATCGATCTGGTGGGCGAGGGATTCGACGTCGCGGTGCGGACGGGGACGGTCAACGACCCTCGCCTGATCGCGACGCGGGTGGCGTCGCGCACGCTCTACACCTGCGCCGCCCCCAGCTATCTGGCTTCCGCGGGCCGCCCCGCCGGCGTCGGTGCGCTGGCCGGGCATGAATGCATCGCGGGCTCCGCAGGCACATGGCATTTCAAGGTCGACGGCCAGGAAATGATCCATCGGCCCAAGGGGCGCTTCAGGTGCAATAGCGGACATGCCGTCATGGAAGCGTGCATTTCGGGGCTCGGCATCTGCCAGCTCCCGGATTTCTACATCCTCCCCTATCTCAAGCACGGCATGGTCGAACTGCTGCTGGAGGATGTCCAGCCGGACGATGAGCCCATATGGGCGGTTTATCCCCAGCGGCGGCATCTGCTGCCAAAGGTGCGGCAGGTTGTGGATTGCCTGCTGCATGAACTGGGGCCGGCGATGAACACCCCCAGAAGGGAAGCGGCGGTCAGGCCAGATCGATACGTTCCTTGAGCCGGTCGCGAGACGAAGCGAGGAAATCCAGCGCCGCGCCTTCATCCGACATCGCCCGCGCCAGCGTCATGGCCCCGACAAGCTCCGCAAGCAGCGAATGGGCGAGCGCCGCGCCATCGGACCGGCCTGCAATCTCCAGCGCCCGCGCAATCCCTTCTCGAAACCGCCTGACCCCCGCTTCGAACCGCAGGCGCGCGGCGGGTGGCATGCGTGCGGCCTCCCCCGAAAGGCCGGGCAAGGGGCAACCACGGTCCGCCGCCCGATAGGCGCTTTCCGACAGATAATGGTCGATCAGGCCGGAAAGGTCCGGCCTTTCCCCCAGAAAGCGGTCCAATATCATGGCGCTTTCCTCGAACATGCGGTCGACGGCATGCGCCACCAGATCGTCCCGCGACTCGAAATGAGCATAGAAGCCGCCATGAGTGAGCCCCGCCCGCTGCATCAGCGCCGAGACGCCGATGCCTTGCACGCCCGCCATGCGCATGGCCCCGGCCGCCTCGCCCAGGATACGCGCGCGCGTCTTCGCCTTGTGCGCGCTCTTGTCAGCCATGACCGCTCGTCCTCTTCTTCTTCTGCGTCTTTGCCATGCCCCTTCCCTCTGGACAAATGACAATCGTCATATATATGATGATCGTCATATTAGCAACGGTGTCAGGAAGGGCGATGATGCAGCCCGAGATAATGTTAGGATCCGCCGGCACCAGCCCGTGCTGGAGCCTGCCGCTTTTCCGATGCCGCCGCTGATGTGACGGGCCTCAACGGCTCTTTCGACCATCCCCAGGAGTATTGCCATGACACAGGCTGAAAAGAACATCGCCCTTATCACAGGTGCTTCGACCGGTATCGGCGCGGTCTATGCGGACCGCCTGGCCAGACGCGGCTTCGACCTCATTCTCGTCGCGCGGGACCGGCCGCGCCTGGATGCGCTGGCCGAAAGGCTGCGCGGCGAAGCGGGCGTGGACGTGGAGGTCATCGCGGCGGACCTGACCGCCGAGGGCGACCTGCAACGGATCGAGGAGCGTCTGGCCGCAGGCGACGTCACCATGCTCGTCAACAATGCGGGCATGTCGCTGAACGGCGGCATATTGGATAATGACACGCCGCAATTGTCGCGGATCATCGCCCTCAACGTGACGGCGCCGACCCGGCTCGCCTCCGCGGCGGGCAAGGCCTTCGTCGCGGCGGGCCGTGGCGCGATCGTCAACCTGTCCTCCGTGCTCGCCCTCGCGCCCGAGATGTTCGATGGGGTGTATAGCGGAACCAAGGCCTTCATCCTGAACCTCAGCCAGTCGATGGCCACACAATTGCGCGACAAGGGCGTCCGCGTGCAGGCCGTCCTGCCGGGCGCCACGCGAACCGAAATCTGGGCGCGGTCGGGCAAGGATGTCGATGCCTTTCCCGCAGGCTTCGTGATGGAAGCGGGCGATATGGTGGATGCCGCCCTGCTCGGCTTCGACAGGGGGGAGACCGTCACTATTCCGCCGCTGTCCGACGAACAGCAATGGCTGACCTTGCAGGAGGCGCGCCTCGCCATGGGACCGAATCTGTCCAAGAGCGATGTCGCGCCCCGTTATCGGGACGCCCTTCTTACCGCCTGAGCGGGCCGCCGATGCGAGAAGCGGCTTCCCTTTGCTTCAGCCGTCCCGATCCTTGGCCGGCACCAGTATCAGCTCGCGTCCTTCCACCCGCCAGGACGCGAGCTGCGTCAGAAAGTTCATGCCCAATATGTCGACATTTCCCAGCGCCGGGGAAATGATCACCTTGAGGTTGCGGGCTTCCATTCCGCCGACCTTCAGACGCGCAACGGTGCCGGTGTCGGCCCGGATGGTTCCGTTCGCCGTCCGCATGAGGACCGGCACCAGACCATCGTCCACGCTGACCGCGGCCTGGCGCGCAGTCTCCCGGGAGAGCGCCGTCACCGTCGCGCCGCTGTCGATCAGCATCCGGCGCTTCACGCCATTGAGTTCGGCCCGTGCCCAGAAATGGCCATCTGCCGCCATGCGGATGCGGATCATATCCCCCGTCACCTGCTGGCTGCTAAGGCCCAATCGGTTCATCAGCGGGCTCAGATTGGGTCGAACGGGGCCTGTTGCGCAAGGATCAGAAGGCACAGCGCCAGCAGGGCCACCGATAGGAGGGCGCGGAGGACGCGTCCGATGAAGGGAATGTTGAAGAGCAGGATGAGGAAGACGGCGCCTGCCAGTGCATAGGGAAGAAGGCGTTGCCATTCGGGATTGGTCGCGATGTCCATCGCCTTCGAACCGATGGAAACGCCGTTTGATCCCGGAGCGCGCAGTCGCTTGCCGCCAGCGGTCTGCGGCATGCCGGCGCTCCATCGGCGGATGGAATGTTGCGCGCCTCCCTTCCCCGCGCCAATCTCACAGATCGGCGCAAAAGCGTTGCCGATGAACTGCTTAGCGGGCGCAATCCCCTTCGGGGGCTGGCGTGAAAAGGGAACAGGCCGATGCGACGTAGGGGTCGACGCGGAGGGTTTGCGCAGTCCGGATCGATCGCGCGGGACACGACCGCAGCGCTTTTCCTGGGGGGCATGATGATGACGCCCGCCGAAGCGGAGGCGCAGACGGCGCTCCGCTTCTGGGATGGCAGCGATCCTGAACTGCACGCCAATGGCGCCGTAGACGGGGGGTCCGGCCTCTGGCGCATGACGGAACCGAGCTGGACCGACAGCAACGGCGTCATCAACGGCCCGATGCGCCCGGTGCCCGCCTTTGCGATATTCCAGGGAAGGCCGGGAACGGTCACCATGGACGACAGCCAGGGCGTGCCGTCCGTCACCGGCATGCTGTTCCGGTCGGACGGCTATCGCCTCACCAGCGGGTCGTTGAAGCTGGACGGCGGCGCCTATACCTCGATCCGGTCGGAAATGGGCACCACCACCCGGATCGATGCGGAACTGACCGGCACGGGCGGCGTGTTCTTCAACGATCTGGGCACGGTCGTGCTGACCGGCAAGAACAGCTATCTGGGCAACACGCGGGTGGATGGCGGCACCGTCATTGGCAATGTCCATTCGATCCGGGGCGATCTGGAAAATGGCGGCACCGTGATCTTCGGCCAGGAGGAGGACGCGACCTTCGCCGGGAATGTCAGCGGGGTGTTCAGCTTCTGGGGATATATGATCAAGCAGGGCGCGGGTGCCCTCACGCTGGGCGGCGGCAATGCACTGAACTGGCGGGTGGACGAGGGGCGGCTGATCGCCCGCGCCCAGGGATTTGGCGGCGATGTCGAAATCGGCGGTGGAGGTGCGCTGACCTTCTCCTCCGGCAACATGACGGGCGCGGAAACGGTATATCCCTATCGGCTATCCGGCAGCGGGGGATTCGACGTGACCGGCTCCGCAACGCTCTTGATGACCGGGCAATCGGGCGATTTCACTGGCGCCACCCGCGTCGAAGGCAGCGCATTGCGGGTCGATGGCGCGCTGGGCGGCACGCTTCGCCTTTCCGACGGCGGCGTGCTGAGCGGCACGGGCCGGGTCGGCGCGGTCGATGTCGGAGGCGGCGGCCGCCTGCTGGGCAGGGGTGGCGACACGCTCCACATGGCCAGCCTGAAGCTGGGTTCGGGATCGGTCGTCGTGGCCGCCCTGCGCCGGTCGGGCGATCCGGCATTGTTCGATATAGCCGGGAACCTGACACTCGACGGCATCCTCGACCTTGGCGGCAGCGATCCTCTGGAAGACGGCCTCTACCGGCTGTTCAGCTATGGCGGGCAGTTGACCGATCATGGCCTGGAACTCGGCGCTCCGCCGCCCGGACAGGTTCCAGGCAGGCTGTCGGTCCAGACGGCGATGGCGGGTCAGGTGAACCTGCTGTCCGGCGCGTCCGCACGCCCGCTGCTTTTCTGGGATGGCGGCGATCCAACGCGCCATTCCGACGGCAGGGTGGATGGCGGGCCCGGCACATGGCGCGCCGGGACGCCGGACTGGACCGGGGAGGATGGCGCGAGCAGCCGCACCGCCGATCCCGCCGCCTTCGCCATCTTTGCCGGGCGTGGCGGACAGGTGGTCCTGGACGACAGCGCGGGGGCATTGTCGACCGCGGGCATGCAGTTCGCCGTGACCGGCTACCAACTGTCGGGAAGCGAGCTGACGCTGGCGGGAGGCGACCGCACGGTCATCCGGGTCGGTGACGGAAGCGTCTGGAGCACAACGATGACCGCCGAAATCGCGGCGGCTCTGTCGGGCAACACCACGCTCGTCAAGCAGGACGCGGGCACGCTGATCCTGTCGGGCGTGAACGGCTATGCCGGCAATACGGAGGTTGCGGCGGGCACGCTGGTCGGCAATGCGCTGTCGATCCGCGGCGACATATCGAACGCGGCGACAATAGTGTTCGACCAGCGAACCAATGAAGGCTTTGCCAGTGGCATCCGCCCGCTTGGCGGCATTGCGGGCCGGATGGTGAAGCGCGGCAGCGGCGTTCTGACGCTCATGGGAGCAAGCACGCTGGACTGGCGGCTGGAAGAAGGGCGGCTGGCCACCGCCGCCAGCCGCTTCACCGGCGACGCCGTTCTGAACCCGGGCGCCGAACTGCTGTTCGAGGAACCGGGCGACAGCCGCTATGCAGGCACGCTGGCGGGTGCCGGCCGCTTCATCAAGGCAGGAACCGGCGATCTGACGCTGACCGGCGGATCGCGGGATTTTACCGGCGCCACGCAAGTGCGGTTCGGTCGCTTGACGGTCGACGGCGCGCTAGGCGGCGCGCTGGCGGTGGAGGGCGGCAGCCTTCTGGCGGGACGCGGCCGCCTGGGCTCGGTGCGGATCGCACCGGGAGGGATAATCGCGCCAGGGCCAGGCATCGCGACGCTCACGGTGGAAGGCGATCTGGAACTGTCGCCGGGCAGCCGTACGGAGATCGAGGTCGATCCATCGGGCACGGTCACTGACCGCATCGATGTGCTGGGCACGGCGACGCTTGGCGGCACGGTGGCGCATATCGGCGCGAACGGCGCATATCGGCCAAGCGCGACCTATACCATCCTCACCGCCCAGGCTGGAATCCGGGGGCGGTTCGACACGGTCACCTCCTCCTTCGCCTTCCTGACGCCGAGCCTTGGCTATTCGGCCAATGCGGTCACCCTGACGCTCAGGCGCAACGACGTCCGGTTCGATGAGGTGGCCGCCACGTCCAACCAGCGCGCCGCCGGAGCCGCGCTCCAGACACTGGGTTCGGGCAATGCGGCCTATGACGCCGTGCTGCTGAGCGATGCGGACACGGCGCGCAATGCCTTCGACCGGCTTTCCGGGGCGTTCCACGCCTCGATCCGTACGGCGCTGGTGGAGGCCAGCGGCCTTTCGCGCGATGCCACGCTGGAACGGCTGCGCGGTTCGGCCGACGACCGGCCGGGGCCTGCCTATTGGGGGAAGGCGCTTGACGAATGGGGCAACCGGCGGGGCCATGACAATGCGTCGGTCGTGGCGCAAGGTTCGTCGGGCGCCTTGTTCGGGGCCGAATGGCAGGTGCCGGAAACGACGCTGCGGCTGGGTATCGTCGGCGGCCATCATCGCGCCGCCATGAGGGCGCAGGGCTATGCCGACATCGACAGCTACCATGCCGGTTTCTATGGCGGCGCTGCGCTGGCGCCAGTCACGCTGCGCGGCGGTCTTATCGTCAGTTGGCAGGACATTGACGCGCGACGCTCGGTCGCCTTCGCTGGGTTCGCGGATAGCCTCAGCACACGGTACCGCGCCACGACGACCCAGGCCTTTGCCGAGGCGGCCCATCGCTTCGCCCTGTCCGCCGGAGCGCTGGAACCCTTCATCAGCATGGCGCATGTGCAGCTTCGCGTCGGAAAAGGGCAGGAAAGCGGCGGCAGCGCGGCGCTGGCATTGGGCGGGGATTCGATGCGGACCAGCTTCGCGACCGCCGGTCTGCGCGGCGACACCCGGCTGCAATGGGGCGCTTCATCGCTGACCTTGCGCGCATCGGCCGGTTGGCAGCATGCTTTGGGAGATCAGCTTCCGGTGGTGGGAGCCGCCCTGGGCGGCCAGCATTTCCATGTGACGGGCTTGCCGATCGCCCGCGACACGCTGGTCAGCGAGATCGGGCTGGAAGCGGCGGTGGGATCGAACATGCGGATCAATCTCGGCTACAGCGGCGCGCTCTCGCCGGCCAGTCAGAACCATGCCGCGCGGGTGGGGCTGCTATGGCAATTCTGACGAAGAAAGCCGCGCCGCATGGATAATGGCCGAAGAAGCGACATGAGGGCGGAACGAGTCCCGCGGACGGGCGTCTCCTGAATCACCATGAAGACAGGCGACGATATTTTGGCGCAAGATGCGGCGGTCATGGCCCATGACGCCCGCCGGCTGTCGCCCGGGCCGTGAAGGTCGCGACCTACAATGTGAACGGGGTCAACGGCCGGCTCCCTGTCCTGCTTCGCTGGCTGGCCGAGGCGCGGCCTGACATCGTCTGCCTTCAGGAACTCAAGGCGCCCGACGAGAAGTTTCCGGAAGGGCCGATCCGTGACCTTGGATATGATGCGGTCTGGCATGGCCAGAAAAGCTGGAACGGCGTGGCGATCCTCAGCCGCGTCGGCGAAATCCACGAAACCCGGCGCGGCCTGCCCGGCGATCCCGACGACAGCCACAGCCGCTATATCGAGGCGGCGGTGAACGGCATCCTCATAGGCGGCCTCTATCTTCCCAATGGCAATCCCCGCCCCGGCCCCAAGTTCGACTATAAGCTCCGCTGGTTCGACCGGCTGATCGACCATGCCGCCGGGTTCATCGACCAGCGACTGCCGGTCGTGCTCGCCGGCGACTTCAACGTCATGCCCACGGACCTCGACGTCTATAAGCCGGAACGCTGGCGCGACGACGCGCTCTTCGCGCCGGAGGTCAGGGCAGCCTATTTCCGTCTGCTCGACCAGGGCTGGACGGACAGCCTCCGCACGCTTCATCCCGATGAAACCATCTACACCTTCTGGGATTATTTCCGGAACGCCCATGCGCGCAATGCGGGACTCAGGATCGATCACCTGCTGCTCAGTCCGGCCCTTTCGAACCGGCTCGTCGCCGCCGAAGTGGATCGCGACGTGCGCGGCTGGGAAAAGACCAGCGACCATGCGCCGGTCTGGATCGAACTGGCGGATGCGCCGCCGCCGCGCGCCAGGGAGAAGGGATGATGAACGCCTCTGCCATGCTTTCCGGCGGCTGCGCCTGCGGCGCGGTGCGTTATGCGCTTCATTCCCCGCCCTTCGATGCAGGTTATTGCCACTGCCGGCTATGCCAGTTGACGAGCGGCGCGCCGGTCATGGCCTTTGCCACGGTTCCGGTCGGGGACTTTCGCATCGTCGCGGGCGAACGCGCCGTCCGCCGGTCCTCCGACTTTGGCGAGCGCGGCTTTTGCGCCGCGTGCGGAACGCCTCTCACCATGCAGGTCGATCACCAGCCCGACACGATCGACTTCACGATTGCCACGCTTGACGATCCCTCCGCCCTTGCCCCTCAATTCCATATCTGGGATGCCAGCCGCATTGCCTGGTTCGAAATGGCCGATGCCTTGCCGCGCCATGCCGGTTTCCGGCCCGATACGGTGGGACTGGACGATGGCGTTTCCGGCGGCGATTCCTCAGCCAGCAGAGGTGCATGGCTGTCGTCGAGCGCAACGAGTTCGGGCGCGCGGTGATGGAGGCGTCGGCAACGGTTCGATGACCAATTTCATCTTCCGGTCCCCTTCCGTCCGCCCCGCCCTATCTTCGCGTCGCTATCTTCCCGATGGCCGATAGAAGCGCGGCGGGAAAGGAGCGGCCGGCGAGCCTTTGGGATCGCGCAGTTCGTTCCGCTCCCCGGCATCCGGGCTGAGCGGAATCTGCATGCCGCCCGTTTCCTCCAGCATCCGGAACAGCTTCGCGCTCATCCGTTCGGCCAGTTGCTCATGCCCCGGCCTGGCCAGCAGATTGTCGCTCTCCTGCGGATCGGCCGCCAAGTCGTAGAGTTCGTCCACGTCCCAGATGCCGTGGAAGTGGATATATTTATACCGATCCTCGCGCAGGGCATGGACGGTCGGCGTCTGCGGGAAGTTGCGTTCCCAATAATATTCATAAACCAGATCCTTGCGCCACGGGACCACCCGTCCCTGCGCCAGCGGCAACATGTCCATGCCGGCAAGCCCATCCGGCGCCTCCAGCCCCGCGGCGGCGAGCATGGTGGGCGCAACGTCGAGATTGGCGACGATGTCGTCCACCGTCCGCGGGCCGAAGAGGGAGGGACAACGCATCAGCATCGGCACGCGCATCGATTCCTCATAGGCAGCGCGCTTGTCGATCAGCCCATGTTCCCCGAACATGAACCCGTTGTCGCCCATATAGAGGATCAGCGTGTCGTCCAGATCGCCCCTTCGTTCCAGCAGGTCCATGATACGCGCCAGTCCTTCGTCGACGGCCAGCAATGTTTCCATATAGCGCTTGTAATAGTCGGCGATGTCGAGCTTGCCGTGATAGGCATAGTCGACGCCGTGCCAACTGTTGCGCTGGTTTTCGACCCACATCGGCCGGCCCGGAACATCTGGCTTCATCGTGTCCGGATAGCGGAACGTCTCCCCGGAATAGCGCCCTGCATGCCGCTCGGCCGGAATGAACTCCGAATGGACGGCCTTGTGCGCCAGATGCATCATCCACGGGCGCTTGCCGTCGCGCTTGCCGATCCAGTCTATCGCATAGTCGGTCAGTTCGTCGGTGATATAGCCCCTTTGCGGCACCTTGCGGCCATTGACGTTCAGGCCATCCTCGCCCGGCAGATAGGTGCCCTGCCCCTTGAAGCTGACCCAATGGTCGAAGCCGGGCTGGGGCTGGTCCGTTTCCTGCCCCATGTGCCATTTGCCGATGAAGGCGGTCTCATAGCCCGCCTGCCGGAGATATTCAGGATAGTAGATGAGGCCGGCCGGTATCGGATGATTATTGTCCACCACCCTGTGCTGATGTGCATAGAGCCCGGTGAAGATCGTGGCGCGACTGGGCGAACACAGGGCGGTGGTGACGAAGGCGTTCCTGAAATGCACCCCCTCCCGCGCCAGCCGGTCCAGCGTCGGCGTCTCCCCGAAGGATTGCGCCTTCATGAAGCCGATCGCGTCGTAGCGATGATCGTCGGTGAGGACGACCAGGATATTCTTCGGCCTGGTCCCCGCGCGGCGGCGCAGCTTCAACCGCTTCTTTTTGGCCGGAACGGCCGCGGCATCCGCCGTCGCCCAACTGTAAAGGCCGAATGCCCCCGCGCTGCCGGCCAGCAACAGGCCGCGCCGGTCCAGCTCGTCCGCCATCACGGCCGTCCCATATGCGAATAGGGATCGGTCTGTCCGGCCAGCCAGGGGTCTTTGGTCGCCGCCCGCATGGCATGAAGACGTTCGGCCAGCGTCCGCTTGACCCCGGCATAGGCGGGATCGGCGGCGACGTTCCCCAGCTCATCCGGATCTCGCGTCAGGTCGTAAAGCTCCTCCGCGTCCCGCTTGAGATAGGCTGCCTGCGTCCTCTTCCCCAGGCGGATGGCGGGATCGGCGCTGATCGCCTTCCACGCCGGAGAACCCGCCACGTCTCCGGCGATGGGATAGTCCAGCGGCGAGGCGAGGTTGAGAATATAGCTGTGCGTCCGCGTGCGGATGGCCCGCATGGGATAATATTGGTTGATCTCATGAAAGTCGTGGCTGGCGAACACGGCGTCGCATTGCGGATCGGCGCGGCGGCCCAGCAGCGGCAGCAGCGAACGGCCGGAAAGCGCATAGGCGGTCGGCGCGGCGACGCCGGTCCATTCCAATATGGTCGGCGCGATGTCGACCCAGCTCACCATCGCATCGTTGACCGCGGTCGCGCTTCCCGGGGCGCGGATGATCAGCGGCAGGTGCAGTCCGGCGTCGTAGAGATTGGTCTTCGCGCCGGGAAAGGGCCGCCCATTGTCGCTGAGGAAGATCACCAGCGTATCGTCGGCGCGGCCGGTCGCGGCAAGATCGTCCAGGACCATGCCGACCCCGCTGTCCAGGCGGCTGACGGACTCATAATATTCCGCCAGGTCGGCTCTGACGGCCGGCAGATCGGGCAGATGGGACGGAACGGGCACTTTGCGCGGATCGTAGCGGGCCGGCTTCACGCCCGGCCACGGCCGGTCGTTGCCATAATCGACGGCGGCGCGATGCGGATCGCTATAGGCGATGGTGACGAAGAAAGGCCGATCGTCCGTGGAGCGGATGAAGCTGGACGCCGCAATCGCCAGTTCGCGGACATCGCGGATGCCCGACCGTTCGGGCACAAGTTCCGCCTCATAGGGAAAGGCCGAGTCCGGCCCCACATGCTTCTTGCCCACAAGCGCCGTCGCATGGCCCGCCCGCCGCAGGAGCGAGGGCAGCGTTTCTATTCCCGGCAGCAACGACTGGTGATGGATGTCGTGCTGGAGCCCGTACATGCCGTTCTGGTGCGTGTAGAGCCCGCTATTGATCACCGCCCGGCTGGGACTGCAGGAGGATACGGCGGCAAAGCCCTGGGTGAAGCGCGTCCCCTCCCCCGCCAGCCGATCGATGCGCGGGGTGCGGATCGGCACGCCATAACAGCCGAGGTCCAGGCCCTGATCGTCGGAAATCAGCAGCAGCACGTTGCGCGCCCTGCCCCGCCGCGTCTGGGACAGGCCGGTCGGGGCGACGGACGCTGCCGCCGCCCCGGCCATTCCCTTCAGAAGGTCGCGCCGGTCCATCAGCGATCAGAAATTGACCGCGGCGCTGAACCGGAAGGATCGGCCCAGGATCGGGCGCGCCAGGATCGGGCCGGAGCCTTGCCCGCCGATGATGCGCGGATTGCCCTCCGTCAATCCGATCTCGTCGGTCAGGTTGTTGCCCGTGACGGCCAGGCGGATGCGGTCGTTGACGGTGACAGCCACGCCCGCGTCAAGCTGGTAGAAATTCGGCAGCAACTGGTTGTTCTCCGGATCGGAGAAGCGGTCCCCGGTATATTGCAGCGTCGCGAAGACGGAGGGTTTGAGGCTGCCCACCGTCACTTCATAGGCAGGGGTGACGCGCCAGGCCCATTTGGGCTGCCGCTGCACGCGGTTGCCGGTGTTGTCGATCGTGCCGCCGCCGCTGAAAAAGCCGCGATAGGTGGCGTCCAGCCAGGTCAGCGCGCCGGAAATGCTGAACCCCTCGAACGGCCGCAGCGCGCCTTCCAGTTCCACGCCCGTCGCCTTCGCGCCGCCATTCGAACTGATCGGCACATTGTTGATCAGCGTCGTGGTGGCAAGACCATCGAACTTGTTGTGGAATACCGTCGCATAGAGATTGGCGAAGGCAGTCGATATTTTCACGCCCGCCTCATAGGTATCCACCTCGGCAACGGCGGCAAGACCAGTCTTGTCTGCAATATTGGTGGCGGACGCCTCGCGCAGATTGTCGAATTGCGGGAAGCTGTTGCCCCGACTGTACCGGGCGAACACACCGATCTCCCGGCTGAAATCGTAATTCGCGCCGACGGTCCACGACCAGGCCGAGTCCCGGTAACGGATTGAGCGTGGCGGCCCCAGCCGAGTAATCGCATTGTCGTACAATGTGTTGGGATTGCCATCCAGATCGAACGAACCGCCATCGGCCGATGTGCTGAGCGTCGCATCGACCACATGGCGCTGCCACCGCACGCCGCCATCCACGCGCAGTTCGGGCGTGATCTGCAATTCATCCACCGCGTAGAAGGCATAGTCCTTGCCCTCATAATTGCCGCGCACCTGGAAGGCGGGCCCGCTGGAGAAACCGTTGAGCGTCGCTGCCTGCAACACCCCGGCTCCACTGGTCAGCGTCATGTCGAGCCGCCGCGCATTGGGTTCCGCCTGCAACAGCACCTGATTGCCCAGCACCCATTGGTCGCGGGTGGTGTAGTCCGCGAAATAATAGCCGCCGGTCAGCTTGTTGTTGCCCGATGCCCATTCCAGCGCGCTGTCTGCGACGAAGGAGGAGATCTTCTTGCGCACTTCCCAGATGCCGGCGCGCAGCACCTGCGTATTGGCTCCGGTCGGAACCACGCCACCGCCATTGGCATAGGTGAGCGAGGCCAGCGTCGCGCCCGTTCCGCCCAGCGTCTGCACCATGGCGGAAGCGGCTACCGGCGCCGCCACCGGCACCAGCCCGACCGTGTCGGCGCGCCCGCCCAGGAAGCTCATGCGCTCGCGGAAACGCAGCCCGTCGACCAGTTCGTAGTCGAAGGTGATGCCGGTGTTGATCACCTTGGCCCCGCGTCCGTCGGCCAGATCGACGGCGCGCCCGACCAGATTGGTGACGCGGCGCGTATCCGGACCGTTCAGCGTGTCCGTCCCCGCATCGAAGCCGGGATAGGCGCTGATCTTGCCGCCGTTCGAGACGACGGGGATCGGCAGCAGCCACTGGCCGTGATCGTTGAGATAGCGGGCATATACCTCCACCGAACCGCGGCCGCCAAAGTCATGATGGATGTTCGCGGTGATCTGGCCGCCCTTTTCCGCCCGATAGCGCGGATCGCGAATGCCGTTGCCCTGCGCGTAGAAGCCGCCGACCATGAAACCCGTGTCGGGGCCGAGCGGGCCGGAGACCCAGGCGTCGCCGCGAATCTCGTCATAATCGGTATAGGAAATCTTGGCGGAACCCTTGAAATCCGCCCCGCCGATCCGCGGCACGACGTTTACGGTCAGGCCCGGCTGGCCGCTGGAGAAGAGGGAGCCGGTGCCGCCGCGCACCGCTTCGACGCGCTGCACCGTCTCGTCCAGCCGGATGAGTTGCGAGTTTTCCAGGAAGGACAATGTCGGCGGCGGAAAGATCGGCACGCCGGCAAGCTGGAAGGTCACGAACTGCGCGTCGCCACCCGACGGATAGCCGCGCACGAAGATATTGGCGCCGTTCTGGCCACCGGAGCTTTCCGCCATGACGCCCGGCACGGTGCGCAGAAGGTCGGCGGTGCTGTTGGGCGCCGCCCGCGTGATCGCTTCGCTATTGAGCGAGGTGACGGCGAAGGACGCATCCTGCCGCCGCGTGCCCGCGCCGGCGGTGCCGACGACCACGATCTCCACGTCGCTGGCTTCTTCCGGCGGAGCGGCGCTGCCGCCTGCAACCTGGGCCAGGGCGGGAAAGGCGGTGAAAAAGGCGCTGACGGTAACACCCGCCATCAGGCGGCGTTGAAGGCTTTTCGGCATGACTTCCTCCCTCTTCCGAAGTCGGCGCGATCGATGCCCCGCCGATCTGCCGCTGACATACTGCATCTGTTTTCGATGACGGAATGGAAAGTGCATCCATAGCCGCTATGCTCTTCTTTTTTCCGCGCAATCGTTGCATTAATGTCTCAATGGAGAGAGGTTTTCCTTTGATCCCTCCGGTGAAGAGAGCGAGAAGAAGCCGGTCCGCGCGGCACGGGAGCGCATCATAATAAAGTCTTCGGTCAAGGAGAGAGGAACCATGCACGTCCGATCGGCCATGAAGTCGTCGCCCTGGCGGCGTATCGTCATGCTGGCTGCAATATTGACGCTGCCGGCGTCGATTTCGGCCCAAACCTCCCCGGCGGAGATTTATGGCGACCTGTTCCGGGCCGTGCAAACGCAGCGGCTGTTCCCCGACGGCAAGACCTTCGTCGACGCAGTGCCCCGGCGCGCGCCGGACGCGATCATGGCCGATTTCCGAAGCAGCAGGCCGCAGGACAAGGAAGCGCTGCGCAGCTTCGTCCTTGCCAATTTCGCCGTGCCGGGCGTCAATGACCGTAACGCCGGCACCCTGCGCCGGCACATCCGGACGCTCTGGCCCACGCTGGTGCGCCAGCCCGAAGCCGTGGCGCCGGGCAGTTCCGCCCTGCCGATGGAGGCGCCCTATGTCGTGCCGGGCGGCCGCTTCCGCGAAATCTATTATTGGGACAGCTATTTCACCATGCTCGGCCTGGCCGTCGACGGGCAGCAGCCGCTGATCGAATCCATGCTGACGGATTTCACGGCGGCCATCGAGCGCTATGGCCATATTCCCAACGGCATGCGCAGCTATTATCTGGGCCGGTCGCAGCCGCCCTTTTTCGCGCTGATGCTGGGCCTGTCGAAACAGGGCGATCCCACGGTCGACGCCCGACGGCTTGCCGCGTTGCGCCGCGAATATGATTATTGGATGAGGGGCGCCAGCTGTGTCGACGCCGGCGGCGCATGCGCGCGGGTCGTCAAAATGCCGGACGGCACGCTGCTCAACCGCTATTGGGACGATGTTCCGCAGCCCCGCGACGAATCCTATGCCGAAGATGTGGCGACGGCGGCAGAGGACCGGACGCGCCCCGCCCAGGCGCTCTACCGCCATCTGCGCGCCGGGGCGGAAAGCGGATGGGACTTCAGCAGCCGCTGGCTAGCGGACCCGCGCCGGCTTTCATCGATCCGCACCGCCGACATCGTGCCCGTCGACCTCAACAGCCTGATGCTGATCGTGGAGGAGACCATCGCCCGCCGTTGCGGCGAAGCGCGGGACGGCGCCTGCGCCGATCGCTTCACCCGTCTGGCAAGGCAGAGGCGCGGAGCGCTGGACCGCTATTTCTGGGTAGCGCGCGAGGGCCGCTATGCCGATTGGGACCGCACCGCCCGCAAGCCGACGCCGGTTCTGTCGGCCGCCACGCTCTACCCGCTGTTCGCCGGCGCCGCTTCGCCCGCCCAGGCGAAGGCGGTCGGCGCGACCGTGCGGAGCCGGTTGCTGGCGGTGGGCGGGCTGCGCACAACGACGCTGCGCACCGGCCAGCAATGGGATACGCCCAATGGCTGGGCGCCGCTGCAATGGATCGCGATTGCGGGACTTGAGCGGTCGGGTGAAGCCGCGCTGGCGCGCGAAATCGCCAGGCGCTGGCTGGGCACGGTGACGGCCGCCTATGTCGAGACCGGCCGGATGCTGGAAAAATATGATGTGGAGAAACGCAAGCCCGGCGGCGGCGGCGAATATCCGACACAGGACGGCTTCGGTTGGACCAATGGCGTGACCAGCGCGATCATGGAGAAATATCCCGAACTTGCTACCGAATGACGCGCAATGGCGCTGGGCGGGGCTGACGTCCGGGCTGAAATTTTACTGATCCAGATCAGACTGCGCATCCTATTCGCATCCCACGCATTTGACCGAGGCAGCCATCAGGGCCGCCGAGGGAGGCTCCATGCCGGACGATACCGAAGACAGGATTCGAGAGCGCGCCTATGCCATATGGGAGGCGCAGGGCCACCCCGAAGGATTGGCCGAGGATCATTGGCGGCAGGCCGAGGCGGAGATCGGCGGACTTCCGGAGGACAGCACCCTCCCCAATCCGCTGGCGACCGGTGCCGCCGCCGAGCTGCTCTCCAGGCCCGCCTCCCGAACGAAATCGGCCTGATCCGTCCATTCCAGCATAGCCGGAGCCCGCTTGAGCCAATATCCCGACCGCCTTGAGGGCGGATCACCCTACCCCCTGGGCGCCACCTTCGACGGGTTGGGCGTCAATTTCGCCCTTTTCTCCGCCAATGCAGACCGGGTTGACCTCTGCCTGTTCGATCCGAAAGGCCGCAAGGAAATCGCCCGCCTGACCCTGCCGGAATGCACGGATGAGGTCTGGCACGGCTATCTTCCCGATGCGCGGCCCGGCCTGCTCTATGGCTATCGCGTGCACGGACCCTATGCGCCGGAACAGGGGCATCGCTTCAACCCGAACAAGCTGCTGCTCGACCCCTATGCCCGGCGCCTGACGGGCAGCCTGCGATGGAACGACGTGCTGCACGGCTATCCGGTACGGGGGCGGCGCACCGATCTGGGCTTCGACCGGCGGGACAGCGCGGCGGCCATGCCCAAGGCGGTGGTGACTCATGACAGTTTCGACTGGTCCCGCGACGTGCGGCCCAACGTGCCCTGGTCGGAAACCGTCATCTACGAAGCCCATGCGAAGGGACTGACCAAATTGCTGGAGGCCGCGCCGCCGCAGGAACGGGGCACCTTCGCCGCGCTCGCGCACCCCAGGGTCATCGACCATATGAAGCGACTGGGCGTCACGACGCTGGAGCTGATGCCGATCCACGCCTTCGTGCAGGACCGCTTCCTTCAGGAAAAGGGGCTGCGCAACTATTGGGGCTATAACACGCTCAGCTTCTTCGCGCCGGAACCCAGCTATTTCGCCGGGGATACGCATGATGAACTGCGCGTCGCGGTGCGCCGGCTGCATGCCGCGGGGATCGAGGTCATTCTCGACGTCGTCTATAATCATAGCTGCGAAGGGAGCGAACTGGGGCCGACCCTGTCCTGGCGCGGTATCGACAATGCGACCTATTACAGGCTGGTGCCGGGCGAGCCACGCTATTGCCTGAACGACACCGGCACCGGCAACACCTTCAAACTGACCCATGCCCGCGTGATCCAGATGGTGGCGGATTCGCTGCGTTACTGGGCGACCAGCTTCGGCGTCGACGGTTTCCGCTTCGACCTGGGGCTGACGCTGGGGCGCACCGACCATGGGTTCGATCCCAATGCCGGGCTGTTCGACGTGCTGCGGCAGGACCCGATATTGGGCCGGCTGAAGCTGATCGCGGAACCATGGGACGTCGGCATGGGCGGATACCAGCTCGGCAATTTCCCGCCGGGTTTTGCCGAATGGAACGACCGCTTCCGCGACACCACCCGCCGCTTCTGGCGCGGCGATCCGGGGCAGCGCGCCGATCTCGCCGCGCGGCTTTCCGGGTCCGGCGACCTGTTCGACCGCCGCGCCCGCCGGCCCTGGGCCAGCGTCAATTTCCTCACCAGCCATGACGGCTACACGCTGGCCGACCTCGTTTCCTATGAGGAGCGGCATAATGAGGCCAATGGAGAGGATAATCGCGACGGGCATGACAATAATCTCTCGCGCAACTGGGGCGCGGAGGGACCGACGGACGATCCCGCCATCAACGACATGCGCAACCGGGTGCGGCGGGCCATGCTGACGACGCTGCTCGCCTCGCTCGGCACGCCGATGCTGGTGGCGGGGGACGAGTTCGGGCGGACCCAGGGCGGCAACAACAATGCCTATTGCCAGGATAATGAGATAAGCTGGCTCGACTGGTCGATGATGGAGGGCGAGGCCGGCCAGGCCTTGTTCGACTTCACCGCCCGGCTAATCGCCCTGCGCAGGAGCCATCCCGTGCTGCGCGCATCGACCTTTCTCTACGGCCAGGACGGCCCGGGCTCCGGTGTGGGCGACATCGAATGGTGGGACGAGCGCGGGAACCCGCTGAGCGAGGAGGACTGGAACAATCCGGAGGGGCGCGCGCTGGCGATGCGCCGCGCGCACCGATTGGAGGACGGACGGGTAGAGGCCCTTTCGTTGCTGTTGAACGCCAGCGATGCGCCCATCGACTTCCACCTGTCGGCGCCCTCCGCTTCGCATGAAGTGCTGATCGACAGCGCCCAGCCCGAGCGGGAATCGTTCGAGATCGCCGGCGATTATGGCGTGCAGGCCCATTCGGCCGTGCTGGTGCGCTGGGTGGGCGAGAAGCCGGACGCATGACGCTCTGGGGCCCTGTCGAACTGGAAGAAGGCCGCTGGCGCTTCCGCCTCTGGGCACCGGACCGGGATGCGGTGACGCTGGAGATCGAAGACGCCGCGCCGATCGCCATGGCCGCGCAGGCGGACGGATGGTTCCTTGCCGAAGCGCCCGCCGGGCCCGGAACGCGCTACCGCTTCCGCCTCGATCCGGAACGGGCGGTGCCCGACCCCGCCTCCCGACGGCAATCCGGCGGAGTCCATGGGTGGAGCGTCATCACGGCGCTCGACCCGCCGGCCGAAAGCTGGCGCGGCCGTCCCTGGACCGAAACGGTCATCTATGAAATCCATGCCGGTCTTGCAGAGGGCTTCGCTGGAGTCCGGGCCCGGTTGCCGGAACTTGCGGAACTGGGCGTGACAGCGATCGAACTGATGCCGGTCAATGCCTTCAGCGGGGCACGGAACTGGGGTTATGACGGTGTCCTGCCCTTCGCCCCGGCCGAAGCCTATGGCTCGCCGGAAGACCTGCGCGCGCTGGTCGATGCCGCCCATGGCCATGGCCTCATGATCTTCATGGACGTGGTCTATAATCATTTCGGGCCGGACGGAAATTATCTCGGCGCCTATGCCTCGCCCTTCTTCCATGCGGAGCGGCATACGCCCTGGGGTGGCGCGGTCGCCGTGGACCGTCCTCCGGTCGCCGCCTTCTTCCGCGAAAACGCGCTGATGTGGCTCAACGACTATGGCTTCGACGGTCTGCGCTTCGATGCCGTCCATGCCATAGGCGACGACCGGTTCCTCGACTGGCTGGCGGGCGAAATCCGCGGCGCCATCGGGCCCCAGCGCCATGTCCACCTGATGCTGGAAAATGAACGCAACGATCCCGACCGGCTCATGCCCGGCCGCCGCTATGACGCGCAATGGAACGACGATTTCCACAATGTCCTGCATGTGCTGCTGACCGGCGAGCGGGACGCCTATTATGCCGACTTCGCCCGGCAGCCTACGGAAAAGCTCGCCCGCTGCCTCGAACAGGGCTTCATCTATCAGGGCGAAGCCTCGCCGCACCAGCAGGGCAGGACGCGGGGCGCACCCAGCGGGCATCTGCCGCCCACGGCCTTCATCGCCTTCCTCCAGAATCACGATCAGGTCGGCAACCGGGCGATGGGCGAGCGGATCATCGACCTGACCGATCCGGCGCGGCTCAGGGCGGCGACGGCGCTGCTGCTGCTGATGCCGCAAATCCCGATGCTGTTCATGGGGGAGGAGGTGGGCGCGCGCAGCCCGTTCCTCTTCTTCACCGATTTCCATGACGAACTGGCCGATGCCGTGCGCGAGGGGCGGCGGCGTGAATTCGCCGGTTTTGCCGGCTTTTCCAGCGCGGAAGCCCGCGCGCGCATTCCCGACCCCAATGCCATTGAGGCTTTCGGGCAATCCCGCATCGTCGCGGGCGAGGATGCGGAGGAATGGCGCGCCCTCTACCGCAATCTGCTTGCCCTGCGCCACGCCTATGTCGTGCCCGGTCTGGAAGGATGCCGCGCAATGGGCGCCCGGGCGCTGTCCCCGAACTGCGTCAGCGCCCGGTGGCGGCTGGGAACAGGCCGCCATCTTTCCATTCTGCTCAATCTGGGCGACGCACCCGTCGATCCGATCCTGGCCGATCCACCCCTGTTCGCCACCAATTCCCCCGGCGCCCCTGCCAGCTTCGCCGCTTGGATCGAGGAGCCATGAGCGACCTTCACCGCCTTGCCGCCGAAGCCGGGCTGATGCGATGCTGGACCGATGCCGATGGCGCGCGGCAGGAGGTCAGCGACGGCAGCCTGCGCGCCATATTGACGGCGCTGGACCTGCCGGCCGGGACGCCGGAGGAGATCGCCAGAAGCAGGGCCTCGCTCCGCCACCGGCTGGATCGCCTGCCGGCCATGATCACGGCGGACCGGAACAAGCCCATCCCCCTGCCCGACCGGCTGCATGACGCGCAATTGCTGGACGAAGCAGGCCATGCCGTCGACATCGGCATGGACAGCCTGCGTCGATCCGGCGTGGGGGAACCGGGCTATTACCGCCTGGAATCCGCACAGGGCAGCATCCGCATCGCCATCGCGCCGGATCGCTGCCCGCCGATAGGCCGCCGTTGCTGGGGTGTCGCCATCCAGATCCCATCCCTTCGCGGCTCCGGCGATTTCGGGGATTTCGGCACGCTTTGCGAGGCGGTGCGGCTGCTGGGCGCGAAGGGCGCCGATGCCGTGGCGATCAGCCCGGTCCATGCGCTGGACGACCCTGCCCGCTTCGCGCCCTATTCCCCTTCCAGCCGCCTTGCCCTCAACATCCTTTTCGGGGAAGCCGAGCCCATAGCCGCAGCGGATGGATCGGACCTGATCGACTGGAGCAAGGCCGGCCCGGCCAAATTGGCGGCGCTCCGCCGGACTGTCGGCGGTGACGACGCCGGCTTGTTGCAATCCCATGCCCGGCGTGGATTGGATGCCGTCCAGCAAGCGGCGCGGGAGGCGGGCATGGCCATCGGCCTCATCGCCGATCTTGCCGTCGGCGTCGATCCCGGCGGCAGCGACGCCCGATCCGATCCCGCCGCCTTTCTTCAGGGATTGCGGATCGGCGCGCCGCCCGACCCGCTCGGCCCCCGGGGGCAGGATTGGGGGCTGACGGGCTTTAGCCCGCTGGCGCTGGTCGAACGGGGTTTCGAACCCTTCATCGCCATGTTGCGCGCCAATATGCCCGCGGGCGGCGGCATCCGCATCGATCACGGCTTTGGCCTGCAACGGCTCTGGGTCGTGCCGGAGGGACGGGCGGCGAGCGAAGGCGCCTATCTCCGCTATCCGTTCGACGATCTGCTGCGGCTGGTGAAGCTGGAGGCGTGGCGCGCCCGCGCCATCGTGATCGCGGAAGATCTGGGCACCCGGCCTGCAGGCTTCAGCGCCGCGCTGGAGGCGGCGGGCATCCATGGCATGGCGGTGCTGCCCTTCTCGCGCGATGAGGCTGGCGAATTCCTGCCCGCCGCCGCCTATCCGGCGCGATCGGTGGCGATGAGCGGGACGCATGACACGCCGACGCTGGCGGGCTGGTGGACCGGACGCGATCTTGAGTGGAGCCACCTGCTGGATCGCGGCGGGGACAGCGGGGCGGAGCGGGACCAGAACCGCAAGGCGCTGTGGCGCGCCATCGGTGAAGCAACGCCCATGCCCGCGAAAGACGATCCGGACATGGTGATCGACCGGGCGCTCGCCTTTCTGGCCGGGACGCCTTCGTCCCTGCTTCTTGTTCCGATGGAGGATATGGTCGGCATGATCGAACAGCCCAATCTGCCGGGCACCGTCGACACGCATCCCAATTGGCGGCGGCGCCTGCCCGACAGGATGGAAAAGCTGCTCGACCGGCCGGATGTATCCCGCCGCATCGACCGGCTGAACCGGGAGCGGGGCGCTTGATCCCGCGCGCTACCTACCGCCTGCAACTGACCCGCGACTTCCCCTTCGCGGCGGCGGAGGACATCGTCCCCTATCTGGCGGCGCTGGGGGTGAGCCATGTCTATGCATCCCCGATCACGATGGCGCGCAGCGGATCGAGCCATGGCTATGACGTGATCGATCCGACCCGCATCAATCCCGAACTGGGGGGCGAAAGCGGCTTCCGCAGCCTCGTCGCCGCGCTTCGCGCGCGGGGCATGGGCATCGTCATCGACATCGTGCCCAATCACATGGGCGTGGCGGGCGGCGAAAACCCTTATTGGAACGACGTTCTTCGCCTTGGCCCGGATAGCCCCTATGCGGGCTGGTTCGACATCGACTGGCAGAGCGGTCCGCTGGTGCTGCCGCTGCTGGGGGCGCCCCTGACCCAAGCGATCGAGGATGGCGACATCAGGCTTTCAGCCGGAAACGATCCGCACCTGCTGCTCTATGGCGACCAACGGCTGCCGCTAAAGCCCGGATCGCTGGAACAGGAACCTGACGAGCTGCGCCGCCTGCTGGACATGCAGCATTACCGGCTGGTCCACTGGCGCGCCGCCAATGACCTGCTGAACTGGCGGCGCTTTTTCTCGATCAACGATCTGGCGGGCCTGCGGATCGAGGACGCCGCCATATTCCATGCCACGCACCGGCTATATTTCGACCTGTTCGGGGAGGGGCTGATCGACGGCGTGCGGGTCGACCATGTCGATGGCCTGTCCGACCCCGCCGCCTATTGCCGGTCCCTGCGCGCCGCATTCGATGCGATCCGTTCCGGACCGGATCGCGCCTATATCGTGGTGGAGAAGATCCTGGCCGCGGACGAGCCGCTTTCGCACGATTGGGGAGTCGACGGCACCAGCGGCTATGATTTCATGAGCGACATGACGGCGCTTCTCCACGATCCGTCCGGTGAAGCGCCGCTCCGGGCATTGTGGCAGAACCTCGATCCCGATCATGGCGATCCGGCCAGGGTGCTGCTGGAGGCGCGCCGCGACATGCTGTCCTGGCAGTTCGAAGGCCAGCTTGCCGCCTGCGTCGCTGCGTTCGCTGCCCTTGCCGGTTCGGCGCGGACCGCCGACGCCGCACTGGAAGCCGTCACCCCCGCAATGATCCGCAGGGCGATCGAACGGCTGCTCTGGGTCTTTCCCGTCTATCGCACCTATGGCGACGGCCGCGCTGCGCCGATGAGCGACGCGACGGTCCGTGAACGGGCCTGGAACGCCGTTCAGCCGCACCTCCCACCCGGCGAGGCAGAGGTGGCAAGGCATATCCTTGACTGGTTGGGAGGCACTGGTCCGGGCGATGCCGACTGCGCTGCGGAGGCCGTGCGGCGCTTCCAGCAGCTTTCCGCACCCATCGCCGCCAAGGGCGTGGAGGACACCGCCTTCTACCGCTACGCTCCGCTGCTATCTGCCAATGATGTGGGCGCCGATCCGGAACGGTTCGCCCTTTCTCCGGAGGAATTTCACCGAAGGGTGCAGGCCCGTGCAGAGGTCTTTCCCCATGCCATGCTCGCGACGGCGACCCACGACCATAAGCGCGGCGAGGATGTTCGTGCGCGGCTTGCGGTGCTGAGCGCCGTCCCGCGACTGTGGGAGGAGGCGGTCGGCCGATGGTCGCGCATGGCGGACGAATGCGGCGCCGACATTCATCCCGCTGATCGTTACCAGCTCTTTCAGACGCTTTTCGGCGCATGGCCGGCATCGGCCGATCGGGCTTTGCCGGAGGATTTTCCCGGCCGCATTTCCGGCTGGCTTGAAAAGTCCCTCCGCGAAGCGCGGCTGCGATCGAGCTGGGAACAACCCGAAGCGGGCTATGAGGCGGACGCCCGTAAGCTGCTGCATCACCTTCTGGCAAAACCGGAATTCACGCAGGACATGGGGGCCTTCGTGACGCGGCTCCTCCCCGCGGCGCGCGCCGACAGCCTGGTCCAGACCGCCCTCAAATTCACCCTGCCCGGCATGCCCGACATCTATCAGGGTAGCGAACTGGAAGACCTGAGCCTCGTCGATCCCGACAACCGGCGGCCCGTCGACTATGCACGCCGGCTCCGCCTGTTGGACCACGGCGACGTGGCAGAGGGGGAGAAGATGGCCCTCATCCAGCGCCTGCTCCGCTACCGGAAGGATCATCCCGACCTGTTCGCGCTGGGCAGCTATCGTCCGCTTTGCCCGGCTGGCCCCCTGGCGGCGCATATGTTCGCGTTCGAACGCCGTCATGCGGGCGTGCGCCTTTGCTGCGCCGTCATGATCCGCTGCGGACGGATTTTGACCGAACAGGGCGCCCTGCCCCCGGCCCAATGGTGGAGCGACAGCCGGTTGGAGGGTGATGTCGATCCGCTGGCAGCCGAAATGTTCGCCAGCACCCCCTATTTCATTAACCTGAGTGAATAAGGAGAAATGTCGAGGAACATAAGCAGGTTCCGCGAGTATACGCCAGAAGCGGCGATCTGTGTACCGGCCGCATCATGCAAAGCAGGCACGATGATCGACAGCAATATTCTTCCATGGTTGGCAGCCAATAGCGAAAATATCCAGTTGCACTTCAACGCGCATCATGAAAGCCACACGACGGTTGCGCGTCATCTTCTCCACCGCGAGCGGCTCGGCGACGTGCTGCATTTCGCCGGTCAGGACGCTCGCGCCGCCTGCATCGACAGCGGAACGCTCTGGGAATTGAGCATCCGGCATTGGGACGGCAGCGACACGCATCTGGCCGGCCCGTCGCTCGAACAATGTCTGGCGCTGGCTGAGGCCCTTCTGATCTCCTCGACGCGGGGTGCGCTCGCCGCCTGATCGCGGCGGCAGGTCATGTCCGGCAGGCTGCCGCAATCAGGGCAGGCCTATGCCCGTTATCTCCTCCAGCCTCTGAAGCAGCCGGTCCTGAAAGCCGGTGTCGGTCACTTCGCCGGCCGGCTCCTCCATCTGAAGATCGTGCCAATAGCGACCGCTGACCAGCGCCGCCGGGTCGTTGCTGGCGGCAAGCCAAACCTGAGTCCTGCGGCCTGTGTCTATGTCGACGGGCGCGCTGGCCCCGCCCATGCGCGCGCGCACCCATCCGGGGTCGACGGCGCTGCAGACGACATCCGGCCAGCGGCGCGACAGCGCGGCGGCAAGGGCAGCGACATGAAGCTTGGTCTCCGCATAGGCCTTGCCCGCGTCCCATTCGCGCTTTTCCCAGTCGAGATCGTCAAGGGAGCCCTCGCCGCCCCGATGCAGGCTGCTGCTGAGATAGACGAGGCGTGACGGCCGATCGATGAGGGCGGTGAGCATATAGGGCGCCAGGCTGTTCACGGCGAAGATCGTCGCATGTCCCGCTGCAGCCGGTCCCCGGTCCGCCGTGCTGTAGATCCCGGCATTGTGGATGATGGCGTCCATCCTGCCCAGGGCATTGACCTGAACGGCCACGTCGCGTGTTTCGGCGGCGCTGCCGAGATCGCCCACGACAAGCCCGCCGGACCGGTTGCCCAGCCCGTCCAGTGCCGCGGCCCGCTCCGGCGAACGCGCATGCAGGATCACCTCATGCCCATCGTCCATCAGCGCTTCGGCGGCGGCACGTCCCAGGCCTTCGGTGCTGCCGGTTATGAAAATGCGCGACATATCGGCTCCTTCCTTTTGCCGGCTTTGCCCCGGCCATATCCAATTGTGAACAAGGATAACGCATGCCGAGGCATCCGGCAGCAGCCCGGAACGAACCAAACCGGTCCGGCAATGTACAACCCTTGCCTCAGGGCCGCTCGTTCATCAGCGTCCGGACCAGAAGCTGCATGCTGCCGTCGAATTTCGCGAGCATCACATGATCGTCCGCGGTTTCGAAATGGGTGATCAGCCCCTCTTCGGTCCATCGGTGGAGTGCATAGGCCGGCGGATCGGCAACGATCATCGGGCGGTTGTCCGGAGCGTCCGGGTCCATTGGCCGCATGTCGAGGGCAAGCTGCGGCGCGGTCGACGAGCAGATCGCAATGGTCGTGCCTTTCCACGGCGCCACTGCGGATCGGTGAATATGACCGCAGAGGATCGCTTGCAGATTGGGGCGACCGGCGATCGTCGCAGCGAAGCGCCGGACCCAGGCTTCTTCGGGATGGGTGTTCATCCAGTCGATGCCGACCTCCACCGGGGGATGGTGCATGACGATCAGCGTCGGAGTGATGCTGTCCTCGTCCAGCCGCGCGGCGAGCCATTGCGCGCGCCGCTCGCAGAAGGCGCCGCCATGACGCCCCGGCTCCAGCGTGTCGAGCATGATGATCCGCCGCCCATCCTGCGCGATCGCATAGTGGACGAAGCCATCCTCCTGGGGAATGTGGGGGAAATGCGCTGCGAAATGCGCCCGGTCGTCATGATTGCCCATGCAGGGCCACACCGGGAAATCGCACTGGCTGAAGGCGTTGGCGAGGCGGCGGTAGCTGTCCGCATCGCCCCGGTCGGTCAGGTCGCCGGTCGCCAGCAACAGATCGGGCCGGTTGGGACCATCATTCAGGGCACGCAGGACCTGGTCCAGCCGCTTGCGGTTGAACTCGGCGGGATTGTCCGGATCGAACCCCAGATGGATGTCCGTGACCTGCGCGATCAGCATTGGTCCTTGCTCCCCTTATTCGTGTCCTCGGCCACTCTTCGGCGCCATCCGCTCCTGCAAAGGCTATGCCCGGTTCCGCCGTTTCAACCGGGCTCCCGCCCGCGCAGCAGCACGCGATAGGCTGATGTGCTCAGCGCCTTCCGCTTGTCGGCCGCATCTTTCCCGATCGAACGGCTGGCGGGAACCCATGGCGCGTCATCGCCGGCATGATAGCTGTGACACATGGCGCAACCCGATGGCACGTCCGCCTTGGCCTTTTCCCCGCCATGGCAGGTGCGGCAACTGTCGATGCCGGGCAGCAGTAGCTGCTTGGCATCGTGCGATTTGGGCGCGGCATGGCAGCTTTCGCATTTCTCGGTCCGGTGTGCGGCATGGTCGAACCAGCCGTTCATCATATAGCGCATCGGCTGATGCACCGGCAGCACCTGCCAACCCGCATTGCCGTTCGTGCCCGGCGGCGTGACGATATGGCAGTCGTAGCAGGCGCCGCCCCTGGAGAAGACCGCCGTGACGGCGTCGTCCGCGCGCGACGGACGTGCCGCCGCCGCCCCGAAATAGGCATGGTAGAGCCGCCCCTGCGCATAATCGCCGGGCCGCCGCCGCGCCGTTCCGCCCAAGGCCGCCGGCTGGGCCGGGCCGGTCGAACGGAAATAGGCCCGCAGGTCCGCGACAACCTGATCCGGCTGGCCGTGGCGCAGCGTGCGGACGGTGCCGCCGATCGTCTCGAAGGCGAGGCTGTGGCACATCTGGCAGTCGCGCTCCATGTCCACTGGCAGGAAGCGCACGCCGTCGGCGGTCGGCTTGTGGCAATCCTTGCAGGCAAGCGCGTCGCCAAAGCCATATTGCGCCTTCATCGTCCGCGCCATTTTCGCGACGCCGCCGCTCGCGGACAGGTGGATGTCGTGCGGGAATTTGAGGCCGCTATCGTCCATCGGCCTGCTGTCGAGCGATGCGCGGGAGAAACGGGGATGCTGGCCCGGCCGCGCCTGCACCAGCGCGGAAAATTGCGGATGGCTGGTGCCGAAATCGGCGGCATTGCCCAGTTTCGCGTCCTTCAGGCGGTCCTTCAGCGTACCGTGGCAGTCGGTGCAGAAGGCCTGCGGCGTCGGCTGCATCGGACCTGCGCCCTCATGTTCGCGGTGGCAGTCGATGCAGGCGCCCTCAGGCGGCTTGCCGAAAGCGGCGGCCACTCCCGCCAGCAGCTTGACGCCCAGCCCCCCTTCAGCCCGTGCCATGGCGATGCGGGCGGCCGGTGCATGGTCGTGCGCATCCCTGTGGCATGTCTGGCAGGCGCTGTCGCGGACCGAGACGAACGCCTTTTGATGGCAGGTTTCGCAGCGGCCTTCGAGGGCGTGGTGGGCCTGGCTGAGCGGACCGGAGGACCAGGCCTTGTCGCCTACCATCTTGTAGATGTTGCGCGTGTCGTCCGCGGGACGACCGGCATAGCTCCAGATCGGAATGGCGAGGAAGCCGATCAGGATCGCCAGCGCCAGCGCCCAGGCCGTCAGCCGCTTGCCGGGCAGCAGGCCGCGCAGGGAGAAGACCTTCGTCTCCTCCTTTTCCTCCGAGGCTTCTGACACGGCGTCGACGCGGCGGATGGAGAGAATGGTCGCGCCGTCGTCGCCCCGCGACAGGGTGACGCGATGACCGCCGAAGCGCAGTTCCGCGCCCTTGGCTGGGTCGATCTCCGCACGCAGCACCGTGCGGCCCTCCAGCTCGAAGCCCAAGGTGCCGGTGGCGCGCACGCGGATGGTGCGTTCGTCGACCTGCTCGATCCGGGCATGGTCGGGCTCCAGCGCCAGGTCGGGCAAGTGGATGTCGCTTTCCGCCGCTCGTCCAAGGGAGAGTTGCGCCTGGGCGATGGTGGCGGCGCGAACGATCTCACGGCCATCGGCGGTGAGGCTGATCTGGCGGACTAGAAAGCTCATCTCAGGCTCACCAGTAGAAGAAGACGCTGACGACATGCGCGGTCAGCGCGGCCAGCAGGGCGAAGGTGGCAGGCACATGGACGTAGAGCCAGATTTCCAGCAGCGCCTTCAGCTTCAGGTGGCGGCGCAGACGGGCCAGCATGGCCTGCTTGCGCTCCAGCAGGGCGTCGATCCTCTCCAGCGGGTCGTTGCCGGTATCGGGCGTCTCGCCCGTCCAGCGGCGCAGCGCAGCCTGCGCCCTCGCCGTGGCGCAGCGGGGATAGCGGCCCGACAGGCGGGCGATCAGGCCGCCGCCGAAGGGATCATCCTCCAGCGACTGGCGCACCAGCGCGGCCTGTTCATGGGTCAATGGCTGCGCGGCATCATGCAGTTGCCGGTCGATGGCGCGCACCGCGTCGAGCATCTGCACCTGCGTCATTTCGGCGCGGTTGTTGCTGAGCGCGGCGGGCAGGGTCGCATAGACGGTGATGCCGAACAGGCCCGACAGGATCACCAGCATCATCAGCGCATAGGCGAGGGTATGGACATTCCATCCGAGCTGGAAGCCGGTGTGCAGCGTGGCGATGACGATCAGGCTGAGGCCGAGATAGACATGGGCGGAGGTCCAGGCCTTGAGCGACCAGCGTCCCCGAGTCATCGCCCGCTTGCGCAGGCCGAGCAGGGTCAGCCAAAGGATCAGCAGCACGCCGATCGTGCCCATGGTATAGCCGTACCAGCTGCCGCCATTATGACGCGGCGTGACGTCGACCAGCATGTAGCTGGCGATCGACAGGACGCAGATCAGCGTCGCGATCTTCAGCCAGCGGAAACCGGCGTGACGAAGAAAGCCGTCATGCAGCACTTCACCCTTGGCGCGGCGAATGGGGCTGGCGGCTCCGGCAGCCATCAGCGCGCCTCCCCGCCCAGCCGGGCGACCGTCAGGAAATCCTCCGGCGCGACACGGATGGCCGCGCCGGTGGGGCAGGCGCGCACGCAGGCCGGGCCGCCATCAATGCCGGAGCACATGTCGCATTTGATGGCCTTCTTCGGCTTTTCGACGCCGGGCTCCGCATTTTTGGTGCGCCATTTCTTCGATGGTTCGCCGGGGCCGGGGCCTGCGCCGAAGAACATCCAGTTCAGCAGGCCCGGCTTCCTGGGCGGCACGCTGTCCATGCGGATCACGCCATAGGGGCAGTTGCGCTGGCAATTGCCGCAGCCGATGCAGGTCTCGTCGATGAAGACCTCTCCATCGGGGCCGCGATGGATGGCGTTGGGCGGGCAGTCGGCCATGCAGTGCGGATGCTCGCAATGGCGGCAGCTCGTCGGCACATGCAGATGGGCATAGGTCCGGCCCGCCTCCCGATCGAGGCGGGAGAGGCCGTCGTGACTGTCCGCGCAGGCCTTTTCGCAATTGTCGCAGCCGACACAGAGATGTTCGTCGATCAGCAGCACGTCCGTCGCTTCGCCGATGCCGTTGTCGACCAGGAACTTCGCCGTTTCCGAATACATGTCGACAATGGTGGAGAAGCTGTCCTTGCGGCTTTCGATGAAGGCGTTGACGTCCTGCCGCGCCGCCATGTCGCGGCGGGCGCGTTCCAGCAGGGCGGGCTTGGCGGCCATCAGCCGGGCGAAGGCGTCGCCATTCAGCCTGATGACCTCCGACTTGACCGTCGCCTTGACCGTGGCCGTGCGCGGCCCGCCCGCGATCAGCGCCATTTCGCCCACATAGCTGCCGGCGGGAAGATAGGAGAGGAAGACGTTTTTCCCGCCGATCTTCTTCTCCACGATCATGGAGCCGACCCGGATCACATAGATGTCATTGCCAAGGTCGCCTTCGCTGAGGATCGCTTCCCCCGCCTTCACGGTCCGGATTTCCGCCGTGTCGAGAATGTCGGCAAGATCCGCCGGGGTCAGGCCGGCGCCGAACATCTGGAGCAGTTGCCGTTCGGTCGAGATGCGGGTGATGGCGCGCTTGGCCGGCGGGTTGGAGGACATGAGCTTGAGCGCCGCCGTGCGCGACACCTCCACCATGATCGAGTCCGCGCCCGCCCGCACGGTCGCGCCGCGGCGGCGGCCGGAAATGAGGCCGACTTCTCCGAAGATCGATCCCTGGTCGATGGGTATGTCGACGCCCGGCGCGACCTCCACCAGCGCCTGCCCCCGCGCGATGCCGAAGAGCGAGGAGCCGGGATCGAACTTCTCGAAGATCACATCGTCCCTGCGATAGGCGCGCACTTCGCTGTCCAGCATGAATTCGCGCATCTGGAGGGGAGAAAGGCCCTCCAGGATGGCGACGTTGGCGCGCAGATGCTCCAGCCAGTCCGCGACGCTCTTCTTTTCCGGCAAACCCGCGAATTTGGCGGCGAGTATGGGTTCGTCGGCGGGCTTCAGGTCGCGATTGCCGTTGATATATTCGACGACGTCATAACCCTGGTTCATGCAATGCTTGATCAGCGGATAGCCCGCCAGCGCGCCGATTACGAAAATGCCGGGGGCGGTGCTTTCGAATACCGGCGACAATTTGGGGAAGGCCAGGCGGTCGCCGCTGGTGAACTCAATGCCGCAACTCTCCACAAAGGCGCGCGGCGGGGCGGAACCCATGCGGGCGATGATGCGGTCGCATTTCAGCTTCACCTCGCCGTCGCGGCTGTCGAGCGTGATGAAACCGGGTTCGACCTTCGCCGTGGTGGTTTCGGTCATGATGGCAAGGCGTCCCGCTTCGGCGGCGGCCATCAGCGCCTTGACGTTCGCGGCCTTGGCGCTGGCGAACTCGGTCGAGCGGTTGAGGATCGTGACGGCATTGCCCTGCGCCACGTCGGCGGCCAGGCCCAGGGCGTTTTCTATGCCCGCATCGCCCGTGCCGACGACGAAGATATGCTCGTCATTATATTCCCCCGGATCGTCCAGCTGATATTGGACATGGGGCAGGTCGGCGCCGGGCACACGCATCAGATTGGGATTGCCCTGCGTGCCGATGGCCATGACGACCGCATCGGCAATCACATCCCGCCCGTCGCTCAGGGTCAGTCGATAGGGCGGAGCGAGCCGCTGGATTTCCTTCGTTTCGGTCGTGCCGTCGCGCCTGCGCTCGACGATCTTCTGGATGCTGCCGGGGATGGGATCGCCGATGCCGACAATCGCCTTCACCTCCGCATTATAGGCGACATTGACGCCTTGGTCCGCCGCCTGCGCGTTCCAGCGGTCGAGAATCGCTTCGCGCTTGCCTGCCTCGAAATCGCAGTCGGACCGCAGCACGAGTTGGCTGGGCGTCGCCATCACATGCTTGCCCTTCTGATATTTGAAGATGGTGTCGGACAGATGGTCCGTCTTCTCGATCAGCAGGTGCGAAAGCCCCAGTGCAGCGGCGCGCGCGGCCGCACTCAGCCCCGCCGGCCCCGATCCGACGATCGCGATACGCACGCGGTCAGTCAATGATTATCCCCCAATATGCCCCTGCGTTCCGGCTGTTACCGGATGCCTGTCCCGGGCGGCACTCTATCATTTCCGCAGCGTCACGCTAGAGAAGATCGCGGGGAACAGCCGGGGAGTGGAAGAATAATGGGTTGGAACTGGAGGCGCGTGGTCCTGATGGGCGCGGTCGGCATCGCCGCCCTATCGATCGGCTATAATCTGACGCACGCGCCGGAGGAGACGAAAGCGCCCGTCCTGCCCTCGCCGCTGACGAACGAAGGGCCGAGCGACCCGGAAGCGGCGATCCGCGCGCTACAGGACCGGGTCGGGGCAAATCCCAACGATGCGGAGGGCTGGCAGAGGCTGGGCTGGGCCTATTTCGAGAGCGGCCGCCATGCCGATGCGGTGCGCGCCTATCGCCATGCGACGAAGCTGGCGCCGGGGAACGCCACCTTCTGGTCCTCGCTTGGCGAAGCGGCAGTGATGGCGAGCGAGCGCGATCCCATGCCGAAGGAGGCGGCCGACGCCTTCGACAAGGCGATCTCGCTCGACCCCAAGGACCCCAGGGCACGTTATTTCCTGGCGGTGCGCAAGGATCTGGCGAAGGATCATGACGGCGCGATCCGCGACTGGCTGGCCCTGCTGGGCGACACGCCGCCGGGCGCGCCATGGGAAGCCGATCTGCGCCGGACGATAGAGCAGGTGGGAAAGATCAACGGCATCAATGTCGCGGAGCGGCTGGCGGCGGTGAAGCCGACCGCACCGCATCCTCCCATGGGCGCCGGCATGTCCGTGGCGGCAGCGGCGATACCGGGTCCAAGCCGCGAGCAGATGCAGGCCGCGGCGCAGCTTCCCAAGGGGCAGCAGGATGCGATGGTCGAGGGCATGGTGGCCAGCCTGGAGGCCAGGCTGAAGGCCAATCCGGGCAATGTCGACGGCTGGATCATGCTGATGCGCAGCCGCATGACGCTGGGCGAGACGGGCAAGGCGACGGCGGCCTATGCGCAGGCGCGGTCGGCCAATCCGGCGCAGGCGGGACGGATCAGGGATGAGGCGCGGACATTGGGCGTGCCGGGCGTCTGAAACCCGGCTCAGCGCAGCAGAGGCGGCCGCCAGCCCTTCATATCCACCTCGTCGCTGACCTTATAGGGAATCCCCCTGGAGTTCAGGAACAGTCGCTCCATTTCCGGGCGGGTGAAGGGCCGCGAGCCGAGGCGTCCGAACACCGCGATCTGCCCGCCCGTTTCATCGACCGCCCGGTCGCGGTCCAGCCCCTTGGACAGCGCCAAAGCCGCCGAAGGCGTCCTTGCCCAGCCAATCAGTTCCGGCTTGGGCGCGGGTGAAAAGCCATAGAAATTCGGCTGGCTCGCCGGACTGGTGAGCTGGATGACCTTGAGCCCGTTCCGGCCGTCCGCGACATAGGCGAACAGCGACGCATTGGTGGTGCCGACGATCACATCCTCCACATCGGTCATCTGCCCGCCGAACGTCTCCTTCGCGTAGACGACCGGCCGCAACGGGTTGGTGATGTTGACGATCGCCAGCCCTTCGGACTTGGCCGCGACATAGGCATAGGTCCGGGCGAGATAGATGCGGCGCGCATCGGCCAGCGGCACGGTGGCGGACGGCACCACCACCGGATCGGTGAGCTTCGTCACGTCGAAGAGCTTCAATCCTTCCGCATCCGTGACCCACAGATAGCGGAACTGGATCGCGCTTGCCCGCGCATCCTTCATCGGGCGGACGGCGGCGAGACGGGGGTGGAGCGGATCGCTGAGGTCCACCACCACCAGCCCGACATCCGCCGTGATATAGGCGATCTGCCCCGCCAGCTGGATGTGCCGCGCGCCGTTCAGCACGCCATCGGGGTTCCAGGTCACGGCCCGCTTTAGGAAATTGTTGCGGAATTCGCCATCGGCCATGGTCTCGATATTGACCATGATCAGCCCCTCGACGCTGTCCGTCACCGCCGCATAGCTGTAGATCGGCAGGAACGCCTGCTCCTGATTGATCCGGCGCAGTTCCGGCGTGTTGCGCAGCGGGTTGACCGGCTGGTTGGTGGCCAGCGCCATGCATGTCGCGTTCTTCGACGGCACGCCGCTATTGTGACCCAGCTTCGAGAAAGGCGCGCTCAGGATCGGCTCGGAAAAGCCCTTGTTCGCGATGGACGCCACGTCATAGACGCGGAAACCGCCCTTCCCTTCGGCCACATACATATATTCGCCGCGCAGTTGCAGGCATCCGACGCGCCCCGCCGTGCCCTTCACGACATTGCGGAACTCTTCTACGGCATGGGTCTCGCCCGACGCCTTCTTGTCGAAATATTTGCCGCGCACCCAATCCTTGAGTTCCCGCTTGTTCTGCTCGACATGCAGCTTCCAATAGTCGGGATAGGCATATTTCTGGAGATAGCTGCCGATCACCGCCTGCGGCTCATCCCATTCGGTAACGCGGATCGCCTCGAACCCACCCTCCAGCCCGGTCCAGGCATTCAACCCCACGAAGTTCACGAAATTGGTGCCGAGCAGCAGCAATTGCGACATGATGGCGTTGTTGTCGTCCTTGGCCGACAAATGGCAGTCGGAGCAAGTCTTCGTCTCGGTCCTGCGCACCGTATGCGGGAAATGCGGCGCGAAGGCCTGGGACGAGAAGCCGATGCCGGATATGGGCGGCTGCTGGATGTAGATGCGTTCACGGTTGATGTTGGTGGACGACAGGACCAGCGCCGAAGTCGAGCGAACCGGGGCGGTTTCATTGCCTTTGGTGGTCATATGCTTGCCAAGCTGGAACATCTCGTCCCGCGCCACCTGCGGGTTATAGGTGGCGAAGTTGCGCGTCTCCTCCCCGTCATAATGGTGGAGCGACGTCTTCCAGTTCGCCTCGATGGGCAAATGGCAACCGCCGCAACTGGTCGTCCAACTCAGGTGGCAGGTGAAGCATGCCATGTTGTCGTCGCCATGCGCCCGGTCCGCCTTCGCCACGCCGGGACCGAAGGCGAAGCTGCCATCCTCCGCGCCCGAACGGCTCACCAGCTTGGCGCGGGCGGCCTTGGCGTTGAAGTGCGGATTGGCGGGGTCGACCGAATCCTTCACCAGGCTCACTTCCCACTCCAGTTTCGGATCGACGATCGACCGCTGGATCAGCCGTTGCCGCCCGCTGGCGTCGAAATACCATTCGAAGCGCCGCTTGCCGTCCGGATTGCGCAGCAGGGCGAGATTGGTGCCCTTGGGCGGCGCGGCCGGACCGGAGGTCAGCAACGTCGGATAGGCATCCGCCGTGCCATGGCAGTCCTTGCATCCGATCTCTATGGCATTGGCCACTTCGCCATAGATGAAGCCGTTGCCATGGCTGTCCTGCGCGAAATGGCAGTCGGCGCATTGCAGGCCCTTTTCGGCATGAATGTCCATCAGGTGTACGGACTTGCCGGGATTGGTGCCGACGGGGACGAACTTGTCCTCCCCCTTCCTGCGCCATTTTTCCGGATCGTCGGCCGACACGATATTGCCGTCCGCGTCGAGCAGATTGCCCTCCCGGTCGCGCTTGAACACGCCCCGGAAATTCCAGCCATGGCCGTGATAGTCCGCGAACTGCGTATCCTTCGCCTTGTCGTTCAGGTCGTAGACGTTGCGCAGAAATTCCAGGTCCGCCCATTTGCCGCGTGGGGAAGCCCCTTCCGGATTGCGCTCCAGAGTCTCATGCACTTGCGCGGCGGTCGGATATTTCTGCTTTTCCGGCCACATCAGCGGCGCGTCGGACTCATAGTCCCACATCGTATAGCCCAGATAGCTGTTCAGGAAGATATTGGGCTGGTGCATGTGGCAGTTCATGCACTGGGCAGTCGGGATGGCGCGGGTGAAGGCGTGGCGGATCGGATGGCCGCTTTCCTTGACGGCGCCGACAGGGTGTTCGGGGCTGGCCGGATGATCCGGCTTGACGGTCTCGCCATGCGGGCCTTTCAATCCGCCATGGCTCGTCTTGGCCGCGATGGTGGGATCGACCGTGGCGGTCTGCCCGTCCCGGCCATATTGGGCGTAGATCAGGCTGTGGCGCGGTTCGCGGTCGTTGGCATAGACGACATGGCACCCCGAACAGCCCGAATGGCGATAATCGCCCGGCTGGTCGTTCGTCCCCATGAACCACATATAGGGATCGTTGAGGCGGGTCTTGTGGATGTTGAGCGCCGGAATCGCCACGCGCAAACCCGTTCCGGGGCCGCGATTGGATTGTTTGAGGTCGGGCCGCCCCGGCTCCTCCAGCCGCTGGATCGATCCGGTGGGATTGGGCAGGCCGATTTCGGGAAATTGCGTGCCGATATTGCGCCCGCCCCGCTCGAACACGCGGAAGACGTCGCCGGGCGGGATCACCTGCCATGTCGGCAGCGGATAGAGTTCCGCCAGGGCGCCGCGCGCCTTCTGTTCGGCGGTCAGCGTGCCGGGCGGGCTGCCGGGCGAGACGATCTTCGCGGGTTTCCCATCCTTGGTATAGGCCTCGCCGAAGATGTAGTTCTTGAACGGCACGATGCCGTTATTATAGGCCGCCCCACCCCACAGCATCGCGCCCGACGCCATCAGCGAACGCTCCGCCGCCTCGATGACCTGCATATGGCATGACCCGCAGGCGTCCCGCGCCACCCGATAGTCGCTGGGATTGACGAAGCGCACGAACTCCGGCGCCTCCCGGTTCAGCAACGTGTAAGTTCGCTGCGGATTGGCGGAGGAGGGATAGTGCCAGCTCTTGGGATAGCGCGGCAGCACATGCGCCCTCTCCCGCGCTGCGACATAGGCGGGGTCTTCGAAGCCCAATGCGGGATCGCCCCGCACCGCCGCATTGCCCCCATGGCAGTCGGTGCAGCCCAGCATCACCGCAGGGGTCGCGTGCATGGACGGCTCGTCGGTCTTGCTGTGGCAGCTATAGCAGCCGTCCGATTTCGCCGCGACCTGCTCGGCGGTCTGGCTCATAGGCGCTGGCGGCGCGGGGGCATAGTGGCGCTCGACCGGCTTTTCGGCGTCGGAAGCGTAGAGGATAGCCACGGGAAGGAGCAACGCCGCAAGCACCACCGCCACCGTCATTCCCGCGAAGGCGGGAATCCACCTCCCACCCCGTCGTCTGGACGCAGCGCCGGAGATGGATTCCCGCCTTCGCGGGAATGACAGAGGGGAAAAAGGCCAACGCATCAGTAACTCAAGATCAAATTGGCGAGCACGGAATAATAGTTCCTGTTGCGCTCGCTATTGGTGAAGAGGTCGCGAAATCCCGCGCCCGGCAACAGGGTCGCGCCCGACAGGCGGAAGACGATGTTCTGCGTCGCCCTGGGTCGCCAGATCGCCGCCGTCGACAAATCCCAGCCGATGGCCCTGGGAATGCTGCCCTCGTTGCGCAGCGCCCGAAGCGTAGCCGTGTTCTGGAACCAGAGGTGATTGGCGTTGGCCGACAGCCGCAGTTCCGGCATCAGGTCGAAATCGGCCCCCGCGCCCAGCAGCATCGTGCCGGGATTGTTGAAGTTCGACTGCCCCTGTTCCTTCGAGGAACGCAGGGAGTTCAATATGCCGTTGCGTCCGTTGATCCCGATCACGCGCCCACCGCCGGCAAAGGGAATGGACTGCCTGATCCAATAGCTGGTGTCCGCGCCGGCAAAGACGGGATTCTCGAAAATCGCATCGAACCCGTTTTCGCGATTGTCATGGGGATCGCCGTCGCCGCTGGCATAGAGGCCGGAAATGCGGAACCGCATCCAGTCCTTGTCGACGCTCGCTTCGGCGGCGGCGAAAAAAGCCCTGATCTGCGCGGGCCGCGAAGTGAAGATGCTGTTCCGATCCTCCCCCAGCGCACCGTAAAGCGACCCCGTCAGATTCAGCCGGCCGATCCGCCCGTCGGCATTATAGCCGAGATAGACGACATCATATTCCCGCCCGCGCAGGTCGCCCAGCAGCGCCGGACGCACCGGAAAGCCGTTGTCGTCGATCTCTATGTCCCGCTTCTCGCGGTTCATGTTGTAGACGGCGGTGATCTGGCTGGTGAGGCCGGGGATCAGGAAATCCTGCCGGTAGAGATTGGCAAGGAATATCCAGTCCCTGCGCGGCGACTGCACGACCGAATTGAGGCCGCTATTGGTGTCCTTTTCCAACCGCCAGAAAGCCGCCAGATTGAACTGGAAGCGGTTATTGTCGCGATTGCCGAACAGCCGGATGCCCAATTGCTGATCATTGAACAGAAAGCCGCGGAAATCCGACTGGAAGGGCTGGATACCGACGCGCAGCGAGCGGAAGTCATAGCGGTCCGACGTGTTGGCGAGGTGATAGTCGACAAAGGCTTCCTGCACGCCCAGAAAATGGTCGGTGCGGCGCGACGGCCGGGAGGGTTGCACGAACAGCACGCGGCGTTCGGGCACGTTCACATGATTGACGTTGAGCGCCAGCGTCAGGCGATATTCGATCTCCGGCGGCTTGAAGGCGGTCGCGCCCTTGATGAGCGCCACGCCGCCGATGAAGGTCTGGCTGAACACATAGCTCGCATCCTTGCCGAAGACATCGATGCTGCCCGGCCGCTCCGTCGTCTGCACGCCCACCGGAATCGGGAAGGTCCGTGGTTCCAGCACGGTATCGCTCACTGCATTGGCGACGAAGAACCAGTCGTCGCCCTTGATCGGCAGCCACTTCGCCTTTTCCCGGTCGATCGGCCGGTCGCCCTTCAGCATATTCTGGTTATAGGGATCGAACCAGCGTTCCTTCACCACCCCCAGGCTTTCGATCAGGCGCCAGCGATCCGGGATCGGCACCTGATCGGTCGGAAAGGCCTCCGGCGGCGGCGCTCGAACCGCACCCTTATTGTCCTGCGTCACGGCTTGGGGCAGCGGCGCTTCATAGCCGGGGCGACGGCGGCCCTCTATGGATTGACGGTCGGCATCCAAAAGCTCCTGCCAGTTTTCCGGCGGAGGGGGCGGCACAGGCTCGCCCGGCTGGGCCAGCGCGAACAGGGGCATGAGCGAGACAAGGCCCATCCCCTACAGCCCCGTGCAGACATTTTGCGATGCGCTGTCCAGGAACGGCGCGAAGGGACAGCCCACATAGCGCAGCCGCACCGTCGCATTGCCCAGGTCCACCACGATCCGGTCGGCGCGGATCGCGGCGGGCGCATTGCCGACGCCGCCCATGCGCAGGCCGGCATTGTGCAGGCCAAGGAAGCTGATCATGTCATCCTGATCGATGCCGTCGCCCGACACGCCGATGGCGCCGACCAGCACATTGCCGCGATAGATGGGCACGGAACCGGGAAAGATCTGGATGCCGTTCTGCACCCGGTTCCGGTCGGAGACGGTCGGCACGGCCGAACAGCGCTGCGGCGCGTCTGTCGCGCTGGCCCCCGTCACGAAGGCGAGATGGGCGGCGAGATCGCCCACCACCAGCGCCGATTGCAAGCCGGTGGAGAAGGGGTTGAACTGCGCTATGGGACGCGAAAAGGGCCCGTTGGGCCGCCCAACCTCGCCATCGGGAAAATAAGGACGGGAAAGATTGCCATTGGCGCGATCGGTGAAGGCATATCGCCCGGTCAACGCGGACGGATCGTTAAGGAAGGTCCGCGCCTTCCCCACGAAGGCCGCCACATCGGCGCTGCTGCTGCCCAGCAGGTCCGACGCCGCATGGGAACCGGAGAAGAAGGCCGCCGTCCGGGCCTTTTGCAGGCTGACGTCGGTGCCGAATATCGGCGCGTCGGGCGACCGGACGATGCCCAGCGACTGCCCGCGCGTATCGACCAGGCTGATCGTCACCTGCGCCCGGCTGTCCAGCGGCTGGCGGATCTGCGCCCGCGCCCGGCTCATGACGGTGAAGGCTTCTTCGAGGATCGCAGTCACTTCCGCCGTCGTGAGCGGCTGCGCCACATCGCCCGCGTCGGTTCCGGCGCGGATGGGGAAGCGGTCATTGCCCGACCCGTCGGTCAGGACGAAGGCGTCGGTCTTGGAAAATTCGGCGGACCGGGCCCGGCGGACGCCCGACGCCTCTGTACCATAAGCGACACCCGCCAGGATCATCGGTGCGGGATCGCCATAATAGCCGCGCACCGCGACCAGCGCGCCTTCGCTTCCGTTGATCGCGGCGAAGCTCAACGCACCCGTCGCGATCAGCCCGGAATAGGCCGCATCGGAATAGCGCAGCGAGGTGCCGTCCACCGTGATGCGATCAGCGCGGACAGTCTCGGGCGCCTCGAACCCCAGGGTCCCCGCCAGCGCGATATATTCTTCCGGATCATTGTCGTCGTCCAGCACATTGCCGTCGGAACCATAGACGCCGTCCGCCATGACGCCGATGCCGCCGACCACCACGCCATTCTTGTAGAGCGGGAAGCCCCCCGGATCGGCCGCCAGCCCCAAGGGCGACCGCTTCGGCCCGATCATCGCCTGCGCGCCCGAGGAGACGAAGCGCGCCGAAAGGTCGGAACAGGGCAATTGGCTGAACTGCACGCCGAACAGCGGCCCGCTTTCCAGCCCGGCCGTGGTCGGCGCGGGCGGAAAATGCTGCTGCACGATCATGCTCGCCGTGCGGGTCGAAAAGGCGTTGCCGCCGCTCGACAGATAGGCGCCGGTGATCGCCTTGGCGATGGCGCCGGCCTCTGCGGGAACGGTCAGGTTCTGCGCGTCGATATTGTCGCCATTGGGTGCGGCGCTGGTGGTGGCGCCTGCCCGCGCGCCGGTCATGCGGAAGACCGTGAGCACATTGCCCACCCGGTCGGTCACGGCGATCACGGCGGGCAGGTTGCGCGCCTTTGCCTCCGCCACGGCATGCGCCACCACGGTTTCGACATCCGCGACCGTCAGCGATTCCTGCGCGGGCGTCCCATAGAGGCTGGCCGGCGTTGGCGTCGGGGTGGGCGCTGGCGTCGGCGTGCCGCTGCTGTCGCCGCCTCCCCCGCCGCAGGAGGAGAGGATCAACGCTGCGCTCGCGGCGAGTGCGCTCAGCCGATGATGCTGCGCCCTCATTGCAGCGCCCCGATGCTGCGCGCCGCGCTGCCCAGTGCGGCGCGGAAATCGCCGGGGCGATAGCCGTTCGGTTCCCTGACGGCTGCATAGGCGCGGTTGACGTCCGCCCGGATGCCCGCCGCCGCGCCGATGGTGACGCGCCCGGATTTCACCAGACCGTTGAGCAGCGTGTCGACCGCCATCACCGCCTGCACCGACCCTTCATAATCGGTGAAGCGCGGCGAAATGGCGCTGCCCGCAATCTCGCGCACGATGGCGAAGGCCATGTCGCCCTGCATCCCGCCAGCCGCAAAGGCATCCGCCAGCGCTCGCGCGCTGCCCGCCAGCCTGCCCGCCGCCGCGACCGCCCCGGCCCGATCCCGCGCAATCGCAGCATGGAAGGCGCGGCTGTCCGCATCGAAGCGCCCGGCCAGTCCCGGCGCAGCCACACGCGCCGCCGCGGACAGCAGGATCATGTTCTCGTCATTGAAGGGCGGCATGCCCGCTGGAATGGGCCGGCCCGGATTGGCTTCCCAGGTCTTGCTGCGCTCCGCCTGGTCGTAGATGCGGCGGTGGCAGCTCTGGCAATCGAAGAAATAGAATTCGGGGAAGGCCCCCTCCGTCCCCTTTTCCCCGGCATAGAGGGTCAGCGCCCGTTCCACCGCCATCGCCTGCCCCACGGCCCAGAGCTTCAGGCTGTCTGTCCGCCCCTTGCGCTGCGCATAGTCGCCATCCTCGTCATGATGCGCCTGCATGGAGGAGAAGAGGTCGAGTTCGAAGGAGATGCGCGGATGACCCGCCGCCATGATGCGGTGCGTGACGAACTGACCGTCCCGCGCGCTGCCGAAATGGCAATCGAGGCAGACCGATGCCCGTGCCTGCGGCCGGTCGAGCGGCGTCATGCCCGCCGCGACATTGGCGGCATGGCTCGCGCCCACGGCATAGTGGGAGGCGATCCAGCCGCTCGCCGGGCCATGGCAGGCCTCGCAGCCGACGCCATCCTGCGTCAGGAAGCGCGCGCCGCGCGCCGCCGCCGGGGTGGAATGGCAGCCAAGACAGGCCGGCGCGGAGGCGGCGTCGCCCAGCCCCAATGTCGCCGCGATCTGCTGGCCGCGCGTGCCGTTCAGCACGGCATGGGCGCGGCTATGGGCACCGCCCGGCGTCGACGGCTCCTGCCACCGCATCAGTTCGTCCTGACGCACGACCTTGCCGTCCCCCTCCATCCGGCCATGGCAGGTGGACCCCGCGCAGGAGGCTACGCCGGTATAGGCGCGCGCCGCCGGCGCGGCATCCGCCACGCCCCATTCGCCACCGGGCAGGCCGGACAGCAGCAGCCATCCCAGCAGCATGACGCACAGCGCCATGCCGCCCAAGGACCTGCCTATCACCCTGCGCTTACCGCCCCCCATTCGTCACGCCCCCGTGCCGGCTGATTCGGACGCTTTCCCCTGCGTCCGCCGTGCATTTCTCTCTACGGGTTCAACCCGTTGTTTCAATCCCGTTTTACCTTTGTCCGCCGATCATCGCGCGCCGCCTTCCGCGCAGTTCGGTTCATCCGGTCCGCCGCAGGAGCGTTCCCACAGATCCTCATTGCCAGCGCCCGTCACCGGCTCGTCGATCAGCGGCGGATAGCCCTGCGCCACGATGTCGCGCAATTCGATGAGGGAGAGGGTGAAGATGCGGCTGACCGACACCGAAGGATCGAGCACGCCGTTCCAGGTATCCCGGCTGTCGAAGCCGGTGCCGGTACAGGCGGCGGGATTGCCGATGAGACAGCCGTTGACCTTCGACCCCAGGGCATAGGAACCATTGACGGCGACCAGCGGAACCGTCTCCAGCCCCTGCGCGAAACCGCCCATGGGCAGGGCAAGCCGCCCGTTGATGGCGATCTGCAACGCGGAGCCGCCCGAGCCGATCAGCAGCGCATTGGCCGTGAAGCCGCGCCGGTCCGGGATCGTGCTGGAGAGGCCGCTATTCTGGATGAAGAAGGTCTGGCTCGCATTCGCCAGGATCGTCCCCGCGCGCAGGATGCCCGTATCGTTCACCAGCCCATCATTCTGCGCCAGCCGCAATTCCCTGGCGATGAGCGAGCCTGTCGAAGCGACGTCCGCCATGGCCGACAGGGACGCGGCGATGATGTTCGGGCTGTCCAGTGTCAAGACGCCGCCCAATCCGCCATTGCCGTCGCTGATGTCGATGGAGCCGGGACCGGCGACGATGTCCAACATCTGCCCCGCCGACAGGATCAGCCCGCCCTGCCCCGAGCGTCCGGTCAGCCGTACCGCCCCCTCGACGCGCAGATGCCCGCCGGCGCCGATCGTTAGCAGGCCGCCACCCGGCAGATTGGCGGTGCCAAGGGTCAGATCCCGCACGACGATGTCGGGCGATCCCGCAACGCCCCGCCCGGGCGCGCCGATGGCGATGTCCGCCGCCGCTACCCGCGCCAGTTCCGCCGCCGACAGGCTGTAGGTTCCGGCGACGTCGCTGCCGCCGACATAAGCGGGCTGTTGCAGGTTCACCGCGTTGAAGACGATGCGGCTCGTTCCGCTCAGGCTGCCGATCCGCGCTGCCCCGCCAAGGACGATGTCGCCGGACGCCATCGTGATCGTCCGTGCGCCGACGGAAGCCGTCAGGCTCAGCAACCCTCCCGCATTCAACAGGATGCCGCCCGTTTGCGACGTCACATTGCCGAAACTCGCCACGCCCGAGGCGGTGGCCGTCAGCGATCCCGTGGCGTCGAGCGCGGTCGCATCGATCGATCCGCCGGTGAGCGTCATATTGCCCCCCGCACTCGCATCGACAATGGAAAGAGCGCCGCCAGCGTTCAACAGCAACGCGCCTGCCGATGCCGTGGCCTGCGCTACGGCCATGTTGCCGGTCGCGCCGAGACTCACCACGTCTCCGCTGGCCGTTATCGCTCCAGCCGATGCGATGTCGCCCACCATCAGGCTGCCGGCGCCCGCGTTCAGCAGGCTCTGGCCGCCCGCGCTTAGGCTGGCGGCGTCGATCCCCTGCCCGGACAGGGCCAGACTGCTGCCTGATGCTGCGTTGCCGATGGTCAGGCGATTGGCGGCGGCCATGACGATCGCGCCTGATGCACGGGCATCCGTCACATTCAGGTCGGTTGAGGATTGCAGCAACAGGTCGCCATTGCGCGCCGTCAGGCCGCTGCTGACGATGGCGCCCGCGGCGATGTCGATCGCGCCCGCCGCCACTGCGCCGCCAAGCTGCGCAAGGCCCGACGGCCCCGGCGCGCGCACCTGGAGGAGTCCTGCAATATCGGCATTGCGCAGCAGCAGGCTGGAATTGACGATCAGATCGCCGCTCATCAGCGCATTGCCGATGCGGACCGGAGCGCCGGACGCCGCCAATCGCTGGGTATCGGCGGACAGCGTCCCGATGTCGATATTGGCGGCGGACAGGGTGCCGGTGCCCGCGCCAATGTCCAGCCGGCCGGAGACGGCGAAGTCGCCCCCGATCGCAATGCCGCCCGTCCCCAACATATTGCCGGCGGAATCAACCTGATCGAGCAATGTGCCTGACGCCAGATCACCCAGCACTATGTCGCCCGCCCCGCCCAGGCCGATGGCTGCCGTGCCGCCCGCCCTGGCGGCAGCGCCCGTGCCGTTGACGCTGCCCTGCGCGAACAGCCGCAGGTCGCCGCCCGCCGTCAGGGCGCTGCCGCTGCCGAGGCCGATATTGCCCCCCGTGGCGAGGATCGTCAAACCTGCCACCGCGCGCAGGCTGCCCGCCGTCAACAGGGTGACATCGCCGGGAGTCGTGAACAGGATGCTGTTCGCAAACAGGCTGTCGCTGCCCAGTGGCCGCGCGGCATGGCTCAGGTCGATGCGCGTGCCCGAAGTTCCGGTGAGGGCGCCGGTCGCGGCCAGCCCCCCCGACCCTGTGAAGGCGAAGGAAAGCGGTCCATCGCTCGTGAAGCCGGCATTCCCACCCACCTGCACGGCATTGCTCGCCGCAAAGGAGATCCCGGAAAATCCGGCCACCGGAACACCGAGGCTGGAAAGCGCGAGCGATCCGTTGACGCGCAGCCCACCGTTCGCGGCGGTGCTGCTGTCGGTGAAGCGGACCAGCCCGCTCATGTCACCGCTCGCGCCCATGAACAATGCGTCGATCAGCCGCTGCGCGCCCGGTGACAGCAGGCCGCCATCGCCATTGGCAAGACTGGCGGTGCCGCCGCTGCCCAGGCCTGCCGCGCCCCCGGCCGACGCGCCAGCCGGCCCGGCGCCGCCGATTCCGCCAGGCCCGCCCAATCCATCCGCGCGCAGGGCGAGGCCGCCCAGCACATAATCGCCATTACCCGCGTCGAACGCCGCAAGGCCGCCGGTGCCGTTCCCGCCGCTACCACCCAGGCCGCCGGTGAGGCCCGCATTGCTGCCCGCGCTGCCATCGGCTCCGTTGCCACCCAGGCCGACCGCCGTGATGCTGTAGGCCGGCATCTGGGGCAAAGCGCTGCCAGTCGTCATGCGCGCATCCGCAATATGCAAGGTGGCGGAGCCGGCGAACCCATTGCCGCCCGCACCGCCATTGCCGCCAACCGGCCCGGCCGTACCGATGGCTCCATCGCCACCCGTGGCATTGCCGCTGATACGCAGCGCGAGCCCTGTTATCGCCGCCGCTCCAGCATTGAGATCGAGCAGCGCTGTGCCGCCGGTCGCGTCGCCGCCATCCGCCCCGGCAAGGCCTGCGCCGCTGCGCACGCCGCTCTGGCCGCCCGCCCCGCCTAGCGCCTCGGCCAGCACGCCGATGTCGCCGGCATCCAGCAGGGTGGACGATCCGGTCAGGCCGAACGTCGCGCTACCGCCAAAGGCATCGCCGCCGCGCCCGCCGCTGCCGTCATGGCCCGTGCCGCCAGCACCGCCCAGGCCGGCGGCGGTGACGCGCAGCGCGCCGCTCACCGTCGTCGTGCCGAACGCCAGATCGAGCGTCGCAACGCCGCCCGTCCCCGTACCGCCGGCGCCGCCGGTCCCCCCGCCGCCGCCCATGCTGCCGATGCCGTCGGCGCTGACGGTCAGGCTGGCGA
>NZ_JAINEZ010000027.1:0-58192 GCF_019873065.1 Sphingobium sp. PNB | reverse complement strand
GGGGTGGGCGCGGGCGGAGCGAGCTTCTGACTTGGCCGTTGCAAAACAACGCGGATGTTGCGCCAGCCCACCCCCTAACCCCCTCCGGCTTGCGGGAGGGGGAACATCCGCTCCCCACCCAAGCGCGCCATCGGTCAGATCACTTCAAAGCTCACCCCTGGCGCGCCGGATTTCGAACCATTTGCGCACATTGTCATTATGCTCTTGCAGCGTGTCCGCAAAGATATGGCCGCCCTTCCCGTCCGCGACGAAGTAGAGCGCCTTCGTCTCCGCCGGGTGCAGCACCGCGAGGATCGACAGGCGTCCCGGATTGGCGATCGGCCCCTTGGGCAGACCGGTCATCGCATAGGTGTTATAGTCGTTGACCGCGGCGATTTCGGACTTCCTGATCCGCCGGCCCAAGGGCTTGCCCCGGGTGATCGGATAGATGATCGTCGGATCGGCCTGGAGCATCATGCGCGCCTTCAGGCGATTACCGTAAACCCCGGCGACGGTCGGCCGCTCGGCAGGCACGGCCGTTTCCTTTTCGACGATGCTGGCGAGGATGACGGCTTCCCCGGGCGTTTTTGCGACCGTGTTGGGCGCCCGTTCCGCCCACATCTTCGCCAGCGCCTTGCTCATCGCACCCTGCATGCGCTTCAGCACCGCCGCCCGGCTCTCGCCCTTGTCGAAGGCATAGCTGTCGGGCAGAACGCTGCCTTCCTCCGGCACCGGAATCTCGCCCGTCAGTTCCTCATTCGCCATCAGCCGTTCATGGACCAGGATGGAGGGCATGCCCTCCGGTATGGTGACCAGCCGGGTCAGCGTCCTGCCGCCCTGGAGGATGCGGAAAATATCGGAATTGCTGGCGCCCTTGGGAATCAGGAATTCGCCCGCCTTGATCGACTTGCCGCGGCCGAAGACCTTGGCCCGCGTCAGGAAGGCGTCGGCGGAGCGCACCGCCCCCTTCTGCTTCAGGAGAATGGCGGTGTCCGCGATGGTCGAGCCTTCGGGCACGACGATGGCGATGTCCTTCGTCGCCGGGCCTGCCTCGGTCCAGCCATAGACGAAGCGGAAAGCGACGAACGCCGCGACGGCCAGGCCGATCAGCACTATGCCCAAGCCAAGCCGTCGCATCGCCGGTGTCTCAGACCGCCTTCATGATGAGCGAGGCGTTGGTGCCGCCGAAGCCGAACGAATTGTTCAACACCGCGCGCACCTTGCGTTCCTTGGCGACATGCGGGACGAGGTCGACGCCCTTGCAGCTTTCGCTCGGCTCGTCGAGGTTCAGCGTCGGCGGCACGATCTGGTCGCGCAGCGCCAGGATGCAGAAGATGCTCTCCACCGCGCCCGCGCCGCCCAGCAGATGGCCGATGGCCGACTTGGTCGAGCTCATCGACATGGTGCCCAGATGTTCCCCGAACAGCCGCTTCACCGCGCCCAGTTCCAGCTCGTCGCCCAAAGGCGTCGACGTGCCGTGCGCGTTCACATAGTCGATGTCGCCAAGGCCGAGGCCGGATTTCCTGAGCGCCATTTCCATGGAACGATAGGCGCCATTGCCCTCCGGATGGGGGGCCGTGACGTGATAGGCGTCGCCCGACAGGCCATAGCCGACGACTTCGGCGTAGATTTTCGCGCCGCGCGCCTTGGCCCGTTCATATTCCTCCAGCACGACCACGCCCGCGCCTTCGCCCATGACGAAGCCGTCGCGGTTGACGTCATAGGGCCGCGAAGCCTTTTCCGGCGTGTCGTTGAAGGCGGTGGAAAGCGCGCGGGCCTGGGCGAAGCCGGCGATGCCGATCGGGCAGATCGCGCTTTCCGCGCCGCCCGCCAGCATCACGTCGGCATCGTCCAGCGCGATCATGCGGGCAGCGTCGCCGATCGAATGCGCACCGGTCGAGCAGGCTGTCACGACGGCATGATTGGGGCCCATGAGACCGTATTTGATCGACACCTGGCCGGAGATCAGGTTGATGAGGCGGCCATGGACGAAGTGCGGGCTGACCCGGCCGGGCCCCCGGTTCGCCAGCACCAGCGATTCGCTTTCGATGCCCGGCAGGCCGCCGATGCCCGAACCGATCGAGCAGCCGGCGCGCAGACGATCCTCCTCGCTCATATTGTCGAGACCGGCGTCGCGCAGCGCCTGGCTGGCGGCGGAAATGCCATAGACGATGAACGGGTCGACCTGCCGCTGGATCTTGTGATCCACGTCCAGCCCGGCATCATAGCCATATTCATGATCCGCCGGCTTCACTTCGCAGGCGATGCGGCACTTATATTCGCTGGCGTCGAAGCGCGTGATCGTCGCCGCGCCGGACTTCGACGCGATGATGTTCTTCCAGGTCGTTTCCACATCCCCGCCGAGCGGGCTGACCATGCCAAGGCCGGTGACGACAACACGACGCATATGCTTGCTCCGAAAAATAGTCTTTGGCTCAACGCCGCCCATCTAGCCCTTGGAAAGGCGATTGTGAACGGGACCAGATACGAAAAGGCTCCCCAAGACCCGGTTTTGCCGGACAGGAGGAGCCATTCCCTTTTGTAAACGCAGCGGCCACCCGATGCCGGGCAGGCCGCCGAACGCTCTTACTGCTTGCTGTCGATATAATCGATGGCATCCTTGACGGTGGCGATCTTCTCGGCCGCATCGTCGGGGATTTCGACGCCGAATTCTTCCTCGAACGCCATCACCAGCTCAACGATGTCCAGGCTGTCAGCGCCCAGATCGTCGATGAAGCTCGCATCCTCGGTCACCTTTTCGGCTTCGACGCCCAGATGCTCGACGACGATTTTCTTTACGCGATCCGCGGTCTCACTCATGAGTGGTCCTTCTTACTGGGTATCGTTGATGGTTCTGAATATTTGTTAAGGCATGCCCTAGAGGCAAGCCCAACGAGAGGCAAGAGGCAAGAAACAATCGGATGGCATCGCCCCACCTGCATTCGACTCCTCAGCCCCGATGGCACAAGGTTGCCCTTTTGCAAATGCCCAAAATTTTCGGCCGCGATGGAATAAAGCCGCAGCGTGGGACTTTGGGACCGACCGATCCTTCCCCCTCAGATCATCGCCATGCCGCCATTGACGTGCAGCGTCTGGCCGGTGACGTAACCCGCTTCCTTGCTGGCGAGATAGACCACGGCCGCGCCGATGTCCTCCCCCGCGCCCAGATCGCCCGCCGGAATCCTGGCGAGGATCGCGCCTTTCTGCGCGTCGTTCAGCGCGTCGGTCATGGCGGAGCGGATGAAGCCCGGCGCGACGCAGTTCACGGTGATGCCCCGGCTCGCCAGTTCCTGTCCCAGCGACTTGGACATGCCGATGATGCCGGCCTTGGACGCGGCATAATTGGCCTGTCCCGGATTGCCGGTGACGCCCACGACCGAGGTGATGGAGACGATGCGGCCGAAACGCGCCTTCATCATCGGCTTGGCGGCGGCGCGGGCCAGGCGGAAGGCGGCCTCCAGATTGACGGCGATCACGTCCGACCATTCCTCGTCCTTCATGCGCAGGATCAGGTTGTCGCGGGTGATGCCGGCATTGTTGACGAGGATGTCGAGCTTGCCGCCCAGCGCTTCCACCGCTTGGCCCACCAGAGCGTCGACCGCCGCCGGGTCGCCGAGGTTGCAGACGAGCGTCTTGTGGTCCCCGCCCAGTTCCGCGGCGAAGGCCTTCAGCTTCTCCTCATTGCTGCCCGAAAGGGCGAGCGTGGCGCCCTGCGCGGCGAGGGCCTTCGCAATGGCGGAGCCGATGCCCCCCGAAGCGCCCGTCACCAGCGCGGTCATGCCTGTCAGATCGAACATTCTAATCTCCCTTGAAGTTCGGCGTCCGGCGCTCGAAAAAGGCGTCGATCGCCTCATCATGATCCGCCGTCGCATGGGCCAGCGCCTGCATCGCGCCCGCCATTTCCATGATCTGGTTCAATTCCGCCGTCTGCGCCGCGCGCAGCAGCCGCTTGGTCATCCGCGTGGCATGGGGCGGATTGGCGGCGATCCTGTCCGCCACCCTGCGCGCCGCCGCCAGCAGGTCGGCGTCCGGCACCACCTCGCTCACCAGCCCGATCCGCAGCGCCTCTTCCGCGTCGATGGTCTCACCGGTCAGCGCCAGTTCAGTCGCCTTGGAGAAGCCGACGATGCGCGGCAGCAGCCACGCGCCGCCATCGCCGGAAACGATGCCCAGCTTGACGAAGGATTCCGCGAATTTTGCGGATTGCGCCGCGATCCTGACATCGCACATCAGCGTCAGGTCGCAGCCCGCGCCGATGGCCGGGCCGTTGACCGCCGCGATCACCGGCAGTTCGAGCGCCTGGAACAGCAGCGGCAGCCGCTGGATTCCCGCCCGGTAGTTGCGCCGCGTCTGCGCCGGCAGTCCCGCGCGCAGGCCGCCCGCATCGGGGCGCATCGCATTGAGGTCGCCCCCCGATGAAAAGGCGCTGCCCGCCCCGGTCAGGATCGCCACCCGCACCGACAGGTCGCGATCCGCCTGCTCGAACACCGCGCACAGGGCGTCGACCATCGCCGGATCGGAGATCGGGTTGCGCCGGTCCGGCATGTCGAGCGTGACCGTCAGGACGGCTCCGTCACGGCTGGTCAGGACGGGAGCGCTGCTCATGCCGCCGCTCACAGCGCGCCCAGCGCGGCCTCGATATCGTCCATCGTCACGACGCTGCGCACGGTGGCGTCGGGAGCGATGCGCTTCACCATCGGACCCAGCACCTTGCCGCCCAGTTCGACGAATTCGGTGACGCCCGCGTCCCACATGGCGGCGACGGATTCGCGCCAGCGCACGCGGCCCGTCACCTGCTCAACCAGCCGCAGCCTGATCTCGTCCGGATCGGCGATCGCGCTTGCCAGCACATTGGCATAGACCGGCAGCAGCGGCGTGTTGATCGCCGCCTTGCCCAGGGCATCCTCCATCGCCTCCGCCGCGGGCTGCATCAGCGGGCAGTGGAAGGGCGCGGAAACCGGCAGCAGGACGCCGCGCTTGATGCCATGGTCCTTCACCAGCGCGACGGCGCGCTCGATCGCGCCGCGATGGCCGGAAATCACCACCTGCGTCGGATCATTGTCATTGGCGACGGTGCAGACCTCACCCTCGGCAGCCGCCTCCGCCAATGCCTGCGCCTTTTCGATGTCGGCCCCCAGCAGGGCAGCCATCGCGCCCTCGCCCACCGGCACCGCCGCCTGCATCGCCCGCCCGCGCAGCTTCAGCAGCTTCGCCGTGGTGCCGATGTCGAACGCCTCCGCCGCGCAGAGCGCGCTATATTCGCCAAGGCTGTGCCCGGCGACATAATCGCCCTTCTCCGCCAGCGAAAAGCCGCCTTCCTTCTGCATCACGCGCAGGGTCGCCAGCGCATTGGCCATGATCGCGGGCTGGGCGTTTTCCGTCAGCGTCAGGTCGCTTTCCGGCCCCTCCGCCATGATGCGGAACAAATGCTGCGACAGGGCGTCATCGACCTCCTGAAACAGCTCCCTCGCGGCCGGGCTCGCATCGGCCAGCGCCTTGCCCATGCCGACCGACTGGCTGCCCTGACCTGGAAAAAGAAATGCCCTCATCATCCACCTTCTGACATGCGCGCCCCTGCAAAAGCGCAATTTTTCAAAGTCGTTACACTTTGAGACACAAATGCCGTTGAGGCACCCGGCCCATTTCGGCAGTTCTCGTTGGAGGACCGCCTTTAACGATGACGGAGTATAAGGAAAAGGTGCGATATCGCTTTGGATGGATCACGGGAACCGCGCTGGTCCTGTCGGGCTGCGCAGCCGGTCCCGATTATCGCGCCCCTGCCCCCGCAGCGCTCGGCGTGCCGGCGGCCTATAGCCAGGGCGGCGGCGCTCCGCTCGACGAAGCGGAGCTTGGCACCTGGTGGACGCGGCTCGACGATCCGGCGCTGAGCGGCCTGATCGACCGGGCGATCGCCCATAATCTGGACATCGTTCAGGCGCAGGCGCGTCTGCGCCAGGCGCGGGAGTCGCTGCGGCAGGCAAGGGCCGCCTTCCTGCCGCAGGTGAACGGATCGGCCAGCGGCGGGCGCAACTACAGCAGCCGGGATGCGGGCGGGCGGCTGGACCCCAGCGGCAATCCGATCGGCGGCGGCGGCTCCAACTGGTCGAGCAGCTATTCGGTGGGCGCCAGTGCAAGCTGGCAGGTCGACCTGTTCGGTGAACTGTCCCGTTCGGCGGAGGCCGCGCGGGCCGATCTTGCCGCATCCGGCTATGACCTGGCCAATGTGCGGGCGACGATCGTCTCCGAACTCGTCACCAACTATGTGCAGGCGCGTCTGGCGCAGGAGCAGTTGCGCGTCGCGCGGGAGACGCAGGCGATCCAGCAGGACAATTACAACATCGCCAACTGGCGGCTTCAGGCGGGCCTCGTCTCCTCGATCGACGCGGAGCAGGCGCGGGCGCAACTGGCGCAGACCAACGCCACCGTCCCGCAGCTTGAGGCGAGCCTTCGGGGCAGCCTCAACCGTATCGCCGTGCTGACGGGGCAGGCGCCCGGCGAAGCGACCCGAAGCCTTGAAACGCCGGCGCCGATTCCCGCCGCGCCCGCGCAGATCGCCACCGGCATTCCCGCCGACACGCTGCGCCAGCGGCCGGACGTGCGCTCGGCCGAACGGGCGCTGGCCGCCGCGACGGCGCGCATCGGCGTGGCGCAGGCGCAGCTTTATCCTTCCCTTGGCATCAGCGGCAATATCGGCACCACGTCCAACAGTTTCAAAGACCTGTTCAGCCTGGTCACCGGCGGCGTCTTCGCCAATGTGGCGCAGGTCATCTTCGACGGCGGACGCCTCGCCTCGCAGGTCCGTTCGCAACGGGCGGCCACCGACGCCGCCTTCGCCGCCTACAAGCAGGCGGTGCTGTCCGCGCTGGAGGATGTGGAGAATGCCATGGCGTCGCTGTCGAGCGCCCGCGCCCGCAAGACGGAGTTCGCGACCGCCTATGAAGCGTCGAACAATGCCGCGATACTGGCGCGCAGCCAGTACCAGGCGGGTCTGATCGATTTCCAGACGCTTTCCCAGAGCGAGAATTCGCTTTTGAACGCGCGCAACAGCCTTGCCGGCGCGCAATCCGACGAGGTCCTTGGCCTGGCCCAGCTTTACAATGCGCTGGGCGGCGGCTGGCAGAATATGGAAGGCCGTCCCCCCTCATGAGCAAAAAGACGAGCAATGATGTGACCAGCGATCAGGACATCAACGACTTTCTTGGCGCGCGGCCGGAAAAACCGTGGCGCAAATGGGTGGTCCGGGGCGCGGTGGGCGTCGCCCTGCTGATCCTCATCCTGCTGCTTGCGCGCTGCTTTTCGGGCGACGACAAGCCCAATTATGCGACGCGGGAAGTGCGCAAGGGCGACCTTACCGTCTCCGTGTCCGCCACCGGCAATCTGAAGCCCATCAATCAGGTCGATGTCGGTTCCGAACAGTCGGGCAAGATCACGGCGGTCTATGTCGATGTGAACGACCGCGTGACCAGGGGGCAGAAGCTGGCCGAACTCGACACCCGGCGGCTGGTGGATACGATCAACCAGAACCGCGCGCAGCTTTCCTCCTCGCAGGCCAGCGTGGCGCAGGCGGAAGCACAGGCGGCGCTGGCCAGGGCGACGCTCGACCGCCAGCTCAACGTGTTCAAGCTTTCCGGCGGGCGCGTTCCCGCCAGGACGGAACTGGACGCCGCCCGGGCCGACTATAGTTCCGCCCTCGCCAACCTCCGCTCCGCACAGGCGCAGGTTCGCGTTTCCCAGGCGCAGCTTTCCACGGCGCAGACCAATCTTTCCATCGCCCAGATCGTCTCGCCCGTGACCGGCGTCGTCCTGTCCCGCGACATAGAGCCGGGCCAGACCGTCGCCGCCTCGCTCAACGCGCCGGTGCTCTTCACCATTGCGGAAGACCTGACCCAGATGGAGGTCGAGGTTTCCGTCGACGAGGCGGATGTGGGACAGGTGAAGGAGGGCCAGAGCGCCAATTTCTCCGTCGACGCCTTCCCCGGCCGCACCTTTCCGGCGCGGGTGACGCGGGTCAATGTGGGCTCCAACAGCGCCAGCAGCAGCAGTTCCTCCTCCTCGTCGGGCGGCAGCGCGGCCAGCAGCACGACGGGCACCGTCGTCGCCTATACGGCAGTGCTGTCGGTGGACAACAAGGACGAGATATTGCGCCCCGGCATGACCGCGACCGCCGACATCGTGACGCAGGAACTGCATGACGTGCTGCTGGTCCCCAACAGCGCGCTTCGCTTCAAGCCCAGCGCGGGCAACCAGGGCGGCGGCATCACCAGCCAGATCGTCCCCGGCCCCCGCAGGTTCCGGCGCGGCGGCGCGAGCCGGCAGGTCAGTTTCGGCATCGGCAGCAGCCAGACCGTCTATGTCGTGGGCGAGGACGGCAATCCCAAGGCCGTGCAGGTGACCGTCGGCGCCAGCGACGGCGCGCGCACGGTCATCATGGGCGGCGACCTGAAACCGGGCATGCGCGTCATCACCGGGCAGCTTGCGGCGGGCCAGCAGGCGCCGGCGGAGGATCAGGCCGATGGCGGTTCGCAGGGCGGCGGGCCGCGCGACCGCAACCGCCGGACGGAAGGCGGCCGGTCCACCGACGGCAGCCCGGCCACTGTCGGGAAGCTCGGCAATTCGGGCGACGGAAAGGCCGAAACCGCGCCGGTCGCGCCATCGGCGCCGAAGGGCCAGGGCGGCGAGCCGCGCGGCACCGGCCGGCAGAGCGGAACCTGACGCGCATGGCCGCCGATCCGATCATCTCCCTTCGCGGCGTCACCAAGGTCTATGGCTCCGGCCCGACCGCCTTTCAGGCGCTGAAGGGCATCGACCTCGACATTGCGCAAGGCGATTTCGTGGCGGTCATGGGGCCTTCGGGCTCCGGCAAGTCGACGACGATGAACATATTGGGCTGCCTCGACGTGCCCTCCGGCGGGGAGTTCCTGTTCAAGGGCCGCCATGTCGAAACGCTCGACCGCGACCAGCGCGCCCTGCTGCGCCGCCGCTATCTGGGCTTCGTGTTCCAGGGGTTCAACCTGCTGTCCCGCACCACGGCGCTGGAAAATGTCGAACTGCCCCTGCTCTATCGCGGCGAGGACAAGAAGACCCGATATGAGGCGGGCATGGCGGCGCTCGACAAGGTGGGCCTGAAGGACTGGTGGGACCATACGCCCGCCGAACTGTCCGGCGGGCAGCAGCAGCGCGTCGCCATCGCCCGCGCCATCGTGACCCAGCCCGACGTGCTGCTGGCGGACGAGCCGACCGGCAACCTCGATTCCGAAAGATCGGTGGAGATCATGGAACTGCTGACCGACCTCAACCGCAATGGCGGCATCACCGTGCTGATGGTGACGCATGAGCCGGACATGGCGGCCTTCGCGCGGACCATCGTGCATTTCAAGGATGGGTTGGTGGAGCGGGTCGAGCAGGGAGTGACGGCGTGATGGCGATATTTTACCCCGTCATTCCCGCTTCCGCAGGGATGACGGAAATGAACGAAGGCGCGCGCTGAAGATGCTGGGCACCACCGTCATCCTCGCCTTTCGCGCGATCAACCGGCACAAGCTGCGCAGCTTCCTCACCACGCTGGGCATCATCATCGGCGTGGCGGCGGTCGTCACCATGGTCACGCTGGGCAATGGCGCGACCGCCGCCGTGCGCGAACAGATCAGCTCGCTGGGCGCCAATGTGCTGCAACTTCGTCCCGGCCAGGGGTTCGGCCGGGGCGGTGGCGGACCGCGCCCGCCCGACTTCAAGCCCGCCGACCTGACCGCCATCGAGAACCAGCTTACCGGCGTCCGCGCGGTCGCACCGATGGTGCAGTCGAGCGGCACCGCCATCTATGAAGGCAGCAACTGGTCCACCACCGTCTATGGCACCACCGCCGCCTATTTCGAGGTGCAAAGCTGGAAGGCCGACACCGGCCGCCTTTTCATGCCGGAGGAGGAGGAAGCGGGAAAACCCGTCTGCATCATCGGCAATACGGTGCGCACCAACCTGTTCCAGAGCAATGACCCCATCGGCAAGCGCATACGCATCAAGGGCGTATCCTGCCAGGTGATCGGCGCGCTCGCGACGCGGGGCCAGGGCGGCTTCGGGGATCAGGACGATGTGGTGGTCATGCCGATCAAGTTCGTCCAGCGCCGCTTCACCGGCGACCGCGACATCAGCCAGATCATGGTCGCGGTGGACGACGCCTATGACACCAGCACGGTCCAGACCAGCCTGGAGGAGCTGATGCGCGAACGCCGCAAGGTGAAGCCGGGCGCGGAAGATAATTTCAACGTCTTCGACACCAAGCAGATCAGCGACACGCTGACCGGCACCACCACCATATTGACGCAGATCGTGGCGGCGGTGGCGGCGATTTCCCTGCTGGTGGGGGGCATCGGCATCATGAACATCATGCTGGTGTCGGTGACGGAGCGCACCCGCGAGATCGGCATCCGCCTCGCCATCGGCGCGGTGGCTCGCGAAGTGCTGATGCAGTTTCTGGTCGAGGCCATCGTGCTGTCCTGCCTGGGCGGGCTGATCGGCCTGTTCCTGGCGCTGATCGCCTCGGTCGCGATCGCCCCGCTGATGCAGGTGCCCTTCATCTTCGATGTGAAGGTGAATCTGATCGCCTTTCTCTTCTCGGCCGCGATCGGTGTCGTCTTCGGCTATTTTCCGGCCCGCCGCGCCGCCGCGCTCAACCCGATAGACGCCCTGCGCCACGAATAGGCTATCGCTTGTTCATGGCGCAGGCAGGGCGCCGGTTCCGGGTCTGGGACCGGGTCCCGCCTTCGCGGGAAACATTCAATTCCTCCCTGCCCGTTACATTTTCTCACAATTTTTCCGGCTGCCGGCACAGTCCTGCGACAAGCGCCGCCTATCGCTCCCCCATGACGCCCGCAGGGCATTGCGAAAGGGAGATCATGATCAAGACCGCCATTCTGGGCCTATCGGCCTGCGCCCTGCTGTTCGGCCTGGGCGTCGGCCCCTGGGGCGGCGTCCCCGGTCCCCGGCCCGCACCCGTGCTGGAAGGCAAGGACCGTCCGATCCTGCTCCAGCGCATGGTCGTGACGGCAACGCCGCTTTCCGACTGACCTCATCCGCGCCTTCTACCCACCATCCTGCGCCAAAGGGGGTGCCGGCTGGCGATAAAGCAGAGGTGGCGGCAGAAACCTGAAGCGTGCGGCCTGCGTCCGATCCACCTGACGCAGCGCGCTCTGGAACGAAGCCCCGAAGCCCCTTCGGGGCTTTTTCCATGCCATGGCTCAGGCGGAAAATGGAAATACGCCTTCTTCGAAAAACTGAACGGACATTCATGCAAATCACTGGAAAAACAGGAATTATGAACCGATATTCAGACTAATTCCGCACCTGTTACAATTTCCGACATTCTTTGCTGACCGATGGCACAAGCCTGCGACAAATGCGTCCTACTTCTGCTTCAACGCCGGACAGCCGGCGGCAAGATCGAAGAAGAAGGAGCAAGTCCATGTTCAGGAAGTTTCTCGCGGCGCTGACCGCCACCACCATGATCGCAAGCCCCATGGTCGTCAGCCAGGCCCAGGCCGCGCCGCAGCGGGAAGTGCATCAGGTGGTGAAGCATGGCCCCCATGGCCGCACCGTCACCAAGACCACGGTGATCCGCAAGGACAATCATCGCCGCTGGGCCAAGGGCCAGCGTTTCGACCGCCGCCATGCGAGCAACTATCGCGTGATCGACAATTATCGCGGCTATCGCCTGCGCACCCCGCCGCGCGGCTATCATTGGGTTCGTTCGGGCAATGACGCGCTGTTGGTCGCCATCGCCAGCGGCATCATCGCATCGGTCGTCACCGGCGCGATCCGCTAAGGCCGAGACGCCCCGGAGCCGCGCTCCGGGGCGTCCTATACCAGCCCCGTCAGATAATAGACCGCGATCACCACGAAGACGGTGAAGGTCTTGATCAGCGTCAGGGCGAAAATATCCTTATAGGCCTGCCGGTGCGTCAGGCCCGTCACCGCCAGCAAGGTGATGATCGCGCCATTGTGCGGCAGGCTGTCCATCCCCCCGCTCGCCATGGAGGCCACCCGGTGCAGCACCTCGCGCGGGATGCCCGCCGCATCGCCCGCCGCCGCGAACTGTTCCGCCATGGCGGCAAGCGCGATCGACAGCCCACCCGAAGCCGAGCCGGTGATGCCGGCAAGCGACGTCACGGTAATCGCCTCATTGACCAGTGGATCGGGCACGGCCTTCAGCGCTTCCTTCACCGCCAGGAAACCCGGCAGCGCGGCGATCACCGCGCCGAAGCCATATTCGACCGCCGTATTCATCCCCGCCAGCAGCGCGCCGCCCACGGCCGCCTTCGACCCATCGGCAAAGCGCCGCGCCACTTGCGGGAAGGCGAAGAGCAGGATCGTCCCTATGCCCAGCAGCAGGGCGCCCTCCACCGCCCAGAGCGCGGCGACCTGAGCCACCTTCACCACGACGGGATCGGTCAGGCCGGCCAGCGACACGGCCACCTCCTCCCCCGCCACAAGGCGCGGGATCAGCATGGTCAGCGCCAGATTGCCCAATCCCACCACCAGCAGCGGCAGCAGGGCGATCAGCGGATGCACGGTCCGATCGCCCCGATCCGCGGCTTCCGGCTCGTTCACCAGGGTCTCCGGCGCGCCATAGCCCTCCCCCGCCGCCTGCATCGCGCGCCTGCGCCAGCCCAGATAGGTGAGGCCCAGACCCATGATGCAGACCGATCCTGCCAGACCCAGCACCGGCGCCGCCCAGGCGGTCGTGCCGAAGAAGCTGGTCGGGATGATGTTCTGGATCTGCGGCGTTCCCGGCATCGCATCCATGGTGAAGGTGATGGCGCCAAGACCGATGGTCGCGGGTATCAGCCGCTTGGGAATGTCGCCCTGCCGGAACATCTCCGCGGCGAAGGGATAGACGGCGAACACCGCCACGAACACCGAAACGCCGCCATAGGTCAGCAGCGCCGACACCAGCATGATCGCGGGGATCGCCTGGCCTGCCCCCACCAGCCCGATCACGGCGGTCACGATCGCGCGCGAGAAGCCGGAAACCTCTATCAGCTTGCCGAACAGCGCGCCGAGCAGGAATACCGGGAAATAAAGCTTCAGGAAGCTTCCCACCCTTTCCATGAAGACGCCGGAAAAGACCGCAGGCACGGCGGCGGGATCGGTCAGGAACACGGCCAGCATCGCCAGCAGCGGCGCCATCACGATGACGCTCATCCCCCGATAGGCCGCGACCATCAGCAATATCAGCGACAGGGCCGCTATTCCGACCGCCATAAGATACCCCCCTCCGTTCGGGCTGAACCTGTCGAAGCCCCGCCCGTCAATCCTTGCAACCGAGATTAAAGAAGAAAAGGGCTTCGACAAGCTCATCCCCAACGGTAAAATTGCGTGCCCCTGCTGCGCCGATCCGCCCTTGCCTTTCCCGCGCATTTCCGTCATAGGCGCCGCTTCGCACGACCCGGGGTGACTCGCGGTCGCGCGAATCAATGCTTGAGACGACAGCCGGAGGGGCGTTCCACATGGGGTGGGCGTCAGCGATCGGCCAACAGATGAGGCAATACCCATGGCTCTTTACGAGCATGTGTTCCTTGCGCGCCAGGATCTGGCACAGGCGCAGGTGGACGCTCTGGCGGAAACCGCCACCAAGATCGTCGAGGATATGCAGGGCAAGGTGACCAAGGTCGAGACCTGGGGCCTGCGCTCGCTGGCCTACAAGATCGCCAAGAACCGCAAGGCGCATTATGTGATGCTGAACATCGACGCCCCGGCCGGCGTCGTCGCGGAACTGGAGCGCCAGACCCAGATCAACGAAGACATCATCCGCTACATGACCATCAAGGTCGATGAGCTGGAGACCGGTCCGTCGGTCATGATGCGCAAGCAGGAACGCGCCGAACGCGGTCCGCGCGGCGATCGTGGCGACCGCAATGATCGTGGGGGCGATCGCGGCCCGCGCCGCGAGCGCGAAGAAGCCGCCGGCGAATAAGGAGATCTGAACCATGGCACGCCCGTTTTTCCGCCGCCGCAAGAGCTGCCCCTTCGCCGCCAAGGATGCGCCGAAGATCGATTACAAGGACGTCCGTCTGCTGCAGGGCTTCGTGTCCGAGCGCGGCAAGATCGTCCCCAGCCGCATCACCGCGGTGTCCGCCAAGAAGCAGCGTGAGCTGGCCCAGGCCATCAAGCGCGCCCGTCACCTGGGCCTGCTGCCCTATATCGTGAAGTAAGGGAGAAAGACCCATGGAAATCATTCTCCTTGAACGCATCGAGAAGCTGGGCGCCATCGGCGACGTCGTCACCGTGAAGGACGGTTACGCGCGTAACTACCTGCTGCCCAACAAGAAGGCGCTGCGTTCGAACGCCGCCAACAAGAAGGTCTTCGAAGCGAACCGCGCGAAGATCGAGGCCGACAACGCCGCTCGCCGCTCGGACGCCGAAAAGGCTGCCGAAGGCGTGAACGGCAAGCAGATCGTCCTGATCCGCCAGTCGTCGAACGCCGGCCACCTCTATGGTTCGGTCGCCGTCCGTGACGTCGTCGAAGCGCTGCACGCCGATGGCGTCACCAACGTCACCAAGGCGATGGTGGTTCTGGAGCGCCCGATCAAGACGCTCGGCGTGTTCGACGTCAAGGTCGCGCTGCATCCGGAAGTGGCCGTCACCGTCACGGTGAACGTCGCCCGCTCGCCGGAAGAAGCCGAACTTCAGTCGCAGGGCGTCGATGTGATGGCCGACCTGTTCGAAAAGGACGAAAGCGGCTTCACCGAAGATTACGATCCGAATGCGGAACCCGGCGAAATCGCCGTGGAAGCCGAAGAAGCTCCGGCCGAAGAAGCCTGAGTTTTCCTTTCCGGACGATAACAGGAAAGCCGCCCCTCACCGGGCGGCTTTTTGTTGTTGCCGGGCATATGCCTCGAATGGATGAGAGACTTTCCGGGTGGATTGGGAGGTCCGTGGAAACATCGCTTTCCAACCCGATCCGCGACGTGAAGCTCAGCCCCTCGCCTTGCGGTCCGGCGACAGGGCGATGATCGTCACGCCGGCCAGCGCCAGCGTCCCGCCGCCGATCATCACGGCGGTGATGGGGGTTCCGAAATAAAGCGAGGCGAACACCGTCGACATCACCGGCGCCGCCAGCATCAACGGCATGATCGTCGAGATCGGATAGCGCTGGAGCAGCCAGGCCAGCGTTCCCTGCCCGATGATCGTCGACCCAAGGCAGCTGAAGGCGAACCAGGCCGCCGGCACCCATCCGACATGCGCCAGGCCGGCGATGGCCGATCGTTCGAACATCAGCGCGAAGGGAGCGAGGGTCAGGGCGCCCATCAGGCCATTCCAGGCCTGGCCGTTCATCACGCTGACGCCAGCCAGCCTGCGCTGCACCAGCGTGGCGCCGCCCCAAGTCATCGCCGCGCTCGCCATCACCAGCACGGCAGGCACTTCGGTCAGGATGTGCGGATCGAAAACCAGCGCCGCGACTCCGGCAAAGGCCAGCATGACCCCCGCGACCTTGCGCGCGTTGAGCTTCTCCCCCAGCAGCAGCGCGCCCAGCAGCAGGGAGAAAGGCACGCTGAGCTGCCCCGCAATGGCCAGGGCGCCGACATTGGTGGCCATGAACAGCGCGATGTTCAGCAGCAGCAGGAACAGGCCGCCGTTCAGGAACCCGTAGAGCGCCAGCCAGCCCGTCCGCCCGGGCAGCGACCGGATCGCGGGCGCGCACAGCAGGAACACCACCCCCATTCGCAGCGCCACCGACAGCAGCGGCGCGGTGGCGTCCACCACCACCTTCATCGCGATCACGTTGAGCGCGAACATCAGGTTCACCAGCAGGGCCAGGACCATTCCCAGCGGTCCGAAGCGCCGCATGGCCTCTCCACCACCCTCCATCGCATGTCCTTCTTCCGGCCCGATCTTCAATTCCTGTTCAGACTCAGGCTGCTATTTGTTATTTGTGCACACTGGTATAGATTCCAGCCAGTGATGAAGGGAAGAGGATAACTGATGATTTCGAAATTCGTCGCGCTTGCCGCTGCCACGCTGATTGCGAGCCCCGCACTCGCCCAGGCGGGCGACGCCGCCAAGGGCAAGGCGGTTTTCGCCCGCTGCATGGCGTGCCACACGGTCGATCCGGGGGTCAACCGGCTGGGCCCTTCGCTGGCCGGCGTGGTGGGCCGGACGTCCGGCACGGTTCCGGGTTTCGCCTATTCGGCGGCGATGAAGAACGCCAAGATCCGTTGGGACGCAAAGTCGCTCGACGCCTTCCTGGCCAAGCCGACGGCGAAGGTGCCGGGCAGCAAGATGATCTTCGCGGGCCTGCCCAACCCCGCGGATCGCGCCAATCTGATCGCCTATCTCGCCACGGCGGGCAAGAAATGATCTGAAAACTATCCTATAGTGCAAAAATCATTGCGCTAGCCGCCCTGTCCCGCTATCTGTTGAGTCAAGCGATGCAGCAGAACTTCAGGGACAGGAGCGGATGCGATTTTCCGACGACAGGATGATGACGGGAGCGCAGGCATGAACGCCCGCGCTCTCGAAGGGGTGAAGGTGCTGGACCTTTCGCGGGTCCTCGCCGGCCCCTGGTCGACGCAGATCCTGGCCGATTTCGGCGCGGATGTGATCAAGATCGAGCTGCCCGGCCATGGCGACGACACGCGCGCCTGGGGGCCGCCCTATCTGACCGGCGCGGATGGCGAGCCGGAGATCGGCACCAGCGCCTATTATCTGTCCTGCAACCGCAACAAGCGTTCCGCCGCGATCAACCTTGCGACGCCGCAGGGCGCGGACCTCATCCGCAAGCTCGCCGCGCAGGCCGACATAGTGGTCGAGAATTTCAAGGTCGGCGGCCTGAAGAAATACGGCCTCGATTATGAGAGCCTTCGTGGCGTGAACCCGCGCCTCGTCTATTGCTCCATCACCGGCTTCGGCCAGACCGGCCCCTATGCCGATCGTGGCGGCTACGACTTCGTGGCGCAGGGCATGGGCGGCTTCATGAGCATCACGGGGGAAGAGGATGGCGGCCCGCTGCGCGCCGGCGTCGCCATGGCGGACCTGTCGACCGGCATGTTCGCCACCGTCTCCATCCTGATGGCGTTGCGCCATGCCGAACGGACCGGCGAGGGGCAGCAGATCGACGTGTCGCTGCTCGACACCCAGATCGCGATGCTCGCCAATCAGGGCATGAACTGGCTCGTCGGCAATGTGGTGCCCGGGCGTCTGGGCAACCGCCATCCGACCGTCGTGCCCTACAAGACGTTCGAGGTGGCGGACGGGGTGATGATCATCGCCATCGGCAACGACCGGCAGTTCCGCGCCTTCTGCACCGAAATGGGCCATTCGGAACTCGGCACCGATCCGCGCTTCGCCACCAGCGCCCAGCGGCTGATCAACCGCGAGGAAATCGAGGCGAAGGTGCAGGAGATCGTCCGCCCCTTCCCCCGCGACGCGCTGATGGCGCGCTTCGTCGCGGCGGGCGTGCCCGCCGGGCCGGTCAATACGATCAGGGACGTGTTCGAAGACCCTTTCATCGCGGCGCGGCAGACCGTCCACCGCTTCCGCCGGGAAGAGGATGGGGTGGAGATACCGACCGTCGCCTATCCGGGCAAGCTGTCCGCCACGCCCGCCGACTACCGATATTGCCCGCCCCGCGTGGGCGAACATAGCCGTGAGATATTGGGCCAGTGGCTCGGCCTCGACGATGCGGCGCTCGATGCGCTGGCCGCCGAAGGCGCGATCGCCCAGCGCCCTGCCCAGGAGGGAACAGAAGCATGAAACTCGACAATAGCGTTGCCGCCATCGTGACCGGCGGCGCATCCGGGCTGGGCGAAGCGACCGCCCGCGCGCTCGCCGCCAGGGGGGTGAAGGTCGCCCTGTTCGACTTCAACGAGGAGACGGGGAACAGGGTCGCGGCCGAAATCGGCGGCACCTTCTGCAAGGTCGACGTCACCGACGAAGCATCGGTCGATGCGGGATTCGAACAGGCCCGCGCCGCCCATGGGCAGGAACGGATCATCGTCAATTGCGCGGGCACCGGCAATGTCGTCAAGACCGCCTCGCGCGACCGCGAAACCGGCGCGATCAAAGCCTTCCCCACCGACCAGTTCGAACGGATCGTCCAGATCAACCTGATCGGCACCTTCCGCTGCTGCGCCAAGTCGGCGGCGGGGATGCTGACGCTGGAGCCGCTGGAGGACAATGCGCGGGGCGTGATCATCAACACATCCAGCGCGGCGGCGGTGGACGGCCAGATCGGCCAGGCGGCCTATAGCGCGTCGAAGGGCGGCATCGTCAGCCTTACCCTCCCCATGGCCCGCGACCTGATGGGCGAGGGCATCCGCGTCAACGCGATCCTGCCCGGCATTTTCGACACGCCGCTGATGGCGCGGGCGAGCGACAAGGTGCGCGACGCGCTGTCGGCCACGGTCCCCTTCCCCAAGCGCTTCGGCAAGCCGGAAGAGTTCGCCGCCATGGCGTTGGCGATGATCGAGAATGACTATTGGAACGGCGAATATGTGCGGCTGGACGGCGGCCTGCGCATGCCGCCGCGCTGAGGAGAGCGACCATGTCCGAGGAAGTGCAGCCTGAATATGTGACCTACAGGGTCGAGGACGGCGTCGCATGGGTGATGCTGAACCGCCCGCAATATAGCAATGCGCAGAATTACCGGCTGCTTGGGCAGCTCGACGACGCGTTCAAGCGCGCGGTCGAGGATGATGACGTGAAGGTCATCGTGCTGGGCGGCGAAGGCAAGCATTTTTCCGCCGGCCACGACATCGGCACGCCGGAGAAGGACAGCAACATGCCCCGGTTCCGCACGACCCTTTGGTGGGATCACCTCAACAAGGGCGGCGCGGAGCGGCAATATGTGCTGGAGCAGGACGGCTATCTCGGCCTCTGCCGCCGCTGGCAGGAAATTCCCAAGCCGATGATCGCCATGGTGCAGGGCGCCTGCATCGCGGGCGGGCTGATGCTGGCGTGGGTCTGCGACCTGATCGTCGCGTCGGAGGACGCCTTCTTCCAGGACCCGGTGCAGCGCATGGCCCAGCCGGGCGTCGAATATTTCGCCCATGCCTTCGAACTGCCGCCGCGCGTCGCCCGCGAACTGCTGCTGCTCGGCCGCCGCATGCCGGCCCAGCGCGCCTATCAGTTCGGCATGGTGAACGAGATTTTCCCGCGCGAGACGCTGCGCGAGGAAGTCGCGAAGATCGCCGCCGAAATCGCCCAGCATGACCGCTTCGGAATGGCGCTTACCAAGCAGGCGTTCAACTTCGTGGAAGACCTGCGCGGCAAGCGGCAGGCGATGGACGGCGTGTTCCACATGCACCATCTGGCCCATGCGCATAACCAGCTGATGACCGGCAATCTCGTCGGCGGGCTGGACGCCAAGGCGATGGCGACGGCCAACAAGAAGCAGGCCGGCGAAGGATGAGCGCGGCGGTGGAACTGGAAAAGACGGTGCTGGTCCTTCCCAGCCTCCCCGCGCTGCTTTCGGGCGCGGCGGATGCCGCACAGGCCTTCGTCGCCGCCGTCCAACCGCAGGTGAAGGCGCGCATCGCCAACGACAAGGGACAGGTCGACCGCGTGCTGGCCGATGTGGAGCAGCATGTCGTCCACGGCTTCGGCTGGTTCGCCTCCTATGCGGAGATGATGCGGGAGGTCGCCAACTGGGCCGCCCATCTCGACGCGCAGGGCGCGTTCGGGGAGGTCGAGGCGCTGCTCGCCCAACTCCTCTTCGCGGAATATGGCGCGCAGATGCTGGGCGGCATTTCCATGAACCAGGGCGAGGTGATCCGCGCCACCGACCTGACCGACGACCTGTCGACGCTCGACGCGCCTGCTTTCCGCACCCTTGTCCGTGAGGGCGGCGGGCAGGCGGTGAAATCGGCCATCGCCCGCCACCTTATTGCCCGGCGGGGTCATGCCACGCTGGAAAATTGCGGGTTGGACGAGATGTTCGACATGGTGCGCGAGCAGTTCTTCGCCTTTTCGAACGAGAAGGTCGCGCCCTTCGCCCATGACTGGCATCTGAAGGACGAGTTGATCCCCCTGCCCCTGGTCGAGGAACTGGGCGCAATGGGCGTGTTCGGCATGACCATTCCGGAAGCGTTCGGCGGGCTGGGCATGGGCAAGACCGCCATGTGCGTCGTGTCGGAGGAACTGTCGCGCGGATGGATCGGCGTGGGGTCGCTCGCCACCCGATCCGAAATCGCGGCGGAACTGATCCTGACCGGCGGCACCGACGGGCAGAAGGCCCATTGGCTGCCGCAGATCGCCAATGCATCGATCCTGCCGACCGCCGTCTTCACGGAGCCCGACACCGGCTCGGACCTGGGTTCGCTGCGCACTCGCGCGGCGCTGGCCGATGGCGAATATCGGGTGAACGGCAACAAGACCTGGATCACCCACGCCGCCCGCGCGGACGTGATGACGCTGCTGGTCCGCACCGATCCCGGCACGAAGAATTACAGCGGCCTTTCCATGCTGATCGCGCCCAAGCAGCGCGGCACGGTGGCCGATCCCTTCCCCACGCCGGGCATGAGCGGCGGCGAGATCGAGGTGATCGGCTATCGCGGCATGAAGGAATATGAGATCGGCTTCGACGATTTCAGCGTGCCCGCCCAGAACCTGCTGGGGGGCATTGAGGGGCAGGGCTTCAAGCAACTCATGGCGACATTCGAATCCGCGCGAATCCAGACGGCCGCCCGCGCCATCGGCGTGGCGCAGGCCGCGCTCGACATCGGCCTTTCCTATGCGCTCGACCGCAAGCAGTTCGGCCGCCCGATCTTCGACTTCCCCCGTGTCGCCAACAAGCTGGCGATGATGGCGGCGGAGATCATGGGCGCGCGCCAGCTCACCTATTTCGCCGCGCGCCGCAAGGATGAGGGGAAGCGCTGCGACCTGGAGGCAGGCATGGCCAAGCTGATCGGCGCCCGCGTCGCCTGGGCGGCGGCGGACAATGCGTTGCAGATCCATGGCGGCAACGGCTTTGCAACCGAATATCAGGTGAGCCGCCTGCTCGCGGATGCGCGCATCCTGAACATCTTCGAGGGCGCGGGGGAAATCCAGGCGCAGGTGATCGCACGACGGCTGCTGGACGGCGGGAATTGAGAAGGCGGCTCATGGCGAAAGGCGGCGGGGGGCGTAGACTCCCCTGAACCACGGTCCCGGCGGCCCACCCCCCTTTTCGCGAGCGCCTGGGTTTAAAGCCCCAGGCGGCTCCAGAACTCGTCGGGTTTGACCGGCGTCGCGGTTTCGGACGCGCGTTCGGGACGTGTCCAGGAGGAATGGGGGATGTGGATTTGCGGGCTGGAGCCGAAACGGCGTTGCCGGCGGGCACGAGTGGCATTCTGGGTCATCGTCTTCTCCTGTCGAGGAGGAACACGAAACCTTGCGTCGTCGCTTCAGTACCGTGCGCTTTAGCCGTTGGTGACGCGGAGCAAGCTGACATCCTTCAAAAGCCGCGGAGCGTTGCGCTCGGCAATATATCTACCCAATTTGTAGAGAGATGGAAGAAAGCTTTGCTTAAGACGGCGAGACCACAGGTTTCACGATATGGGGGACGCAGAATCCGTCCTGCGGGTGGAAGCGAGCCGTCCGGAACGAGGTAGGACGCCCGTCAGAACGCCACATTATAAAGGAACCAGCCCACGATCAGCAGGCTCGTCACAACACAGAGGCGATCACCAAAAATGTCGATCCGCGACATCGCTTACATCCTTCCTTGGTCGAGCGATCTCCGTCGCTTCGTTCATGAAGGATAAACCATCAGCGGGGACAAAGGAATAGCATAAGTGCGGCAGGCGGAGACATAAAAGCGCCGGATGGAAAAAGCAGAGGCTTGAACCGACGTCGTGCAAAAAGGCCCGGGCGTGGCCAGTTCTGATAAAATTCCAGCAATTCGCCTGAATTCAGGCCTTTACCGAAAATCCGCGCCGCGATGCTTCAGGAAGGAACGGGTCGCTTCCTCCGGTCCCCTATAGGCCTCCTGAAACTCCGCGCTCCAATATTTGAGGTCTTCCAGATCGATGCGCGCCCCGGAAACCGCGCAAAGGACGAACTGTCCCGGACGCACGACCTCAAAATGCGGCGTGTCGTAGTGCAGCACCGCCAATCCCTGAATGTCCGCCATCAGTCGCCGGTCAGGATGCGGTCGACAAGTTGCTTCACGGTCGGCACGAACCCGTTCGAATAGAAGGGGTCCTGCTTGAACTTGTAGGCGCCATGGCCCGCGAAGAGCAGATTCTTGTCGAGGTCGCCGCCATGAACGGCCTCCTGCAGCGATTTCTGGATGCAGAAGCTGCGCGGATCGGCCAGGCGGCCGGTCGAATTGGTCTCGCTGTCCATCCAGCTTGAAAAGGCGCATTGGCTGAGGCAGCCCATGCAATCGGTCTGGTCCTTGCGGATTTCGGCCTTTTCCTCCTCCGTCACGAAGACAAGCGTATTGTCCGGCGTCTTGAGCGCGGAGGTGAAGCCCTGCCCCACCCATTCGCGGGCGCGCAGAAGGTCGCCGCGCGTCACCCAGAAATTCTTGCCCTTCACGCCGGCGTCGAGCTGATGCGTATGGTCGCCGGCCTGTTCGGTGCTGAACGGAATCTGCCGTTCCGATCGGGCTTCCAGGGAGCGCAGGAAGGGATTGCGGACGGCCGAACTGTAGAAGCCGGTCGGCGAGAAGCGGTGGAGCAGCACGTCGCCCGGCTCCAGCTGCATCAGCCGTTCCTTCCACGCCTGCGGGATCGGGCTTTCCTGCGTCAGCAGCGGACGGGTGCCGAACTGGAACATGATCGCGCCCAGTTCCGGATTGTCGATCCAGTCGTTCCAGTCCTTGAGCGCCCAGACGCCGCCTGCCATGACGATGGGCACATCGTCGGAAATGCCCCCCTCCCGCATGGTGGCGCGCAAGTCGCGGACGCGGGGATAGGGGTCCTGCGGCACCTTGGGGTCTTCGGCGTTGGACAGGCCGTTATGGCCGCCCGCCAGCCACGGGTCCTCATAGACCACCGCCGCCAGCCATTCCGATGCCTTGGAATAGGCGCGCTTCCACAGGGCCCGGAAGGCGCGGCCGGAACTGACGATGGGCAGATAGTTGACGCCGTAGGAGGCGGCGATCTCCGACAGCTTGTAGGGCATGCCCGCGCCGCAGGTCACGCCCGCGACCATTCCCTTCGTCTTTTCCAGGACACCGTGGAGGACGCGCTGCGCACCGCCCATTTCCCAGAGCACGTTGATGTTGATCGCGCCCTTGCCACCGGCGATTTCGAAGGCCCGCTTCACCTGTTCGACCGCGCCGTCTATCGCATAGGCGATCAGTTCCTCATGGCGGTCGCGGCGGGTGCGGCCATGATAGATCTGGGGAATGACGTTGCCGAAGCTGTCATAGCTGTCCGCGTTGACCGCCGACACCGTGCCGATGCCGCCGGCCGCCGCCCAGGCGCCGGAACTGGCATGGTTGGAAACGGCTACCCCCTTGCCGCCTTCGACCAATGGCCAGACTTCCCGGCCGCCGTAAACGATGGGCTTCAACCCCTTGAACAACGCAATCTCCCGCGCAAAAATCCCGTGGCCCCCGACCACCTGAACGCCGCCCTATAGCAGCTTTACGGTCGGATGACGAATATTTGGGCGCGCCCTACCGCAAAATATGGGGGCTGGATAGTGCCTGACCGTAAAGGCCGGCATAGGCGTCCACCATGGCGGCTTCGGTGAAATCGCGGCAGGTGCGTTGGCGGTTCGCCTCGCCAAGCCTTTGCCGCAGACCGGGATCGCCGACGAGCGCGCCGAGCGCCGAGGACAGGGCTGCTTCGTCCCGGACGACGAACGGCCGGTTTTCGGGCGCGACCATGGCAGCGACGTCCCCCACATCGGTCGATGCGACGGGCAGGCCCGCCGCCATCGCCTCCACCAGCGAGATCGGGAACTGCTCGCTGTCGGAAGACAAAGCGAAGATGTCGAACAGGCCCATGAAGCGCCACGGTTCCGGCAGGAATCCGGCCATGCAGATGTCGGCCAGTCCGTGATCCCTGGCTTCCGCCGCTATGGCGTCGCGTTCCGGCCCCTCCCCCACCACCACAAGTTGCAGCCGGTCGCGATGCGGCGCGGCGGCGCGGACGAGGCGGCGGATGTTCTTGACCGGGCGCAGGCCCGCCACCGTCCCCACCAGCAGCTTGCCGGCCGAGCGGTCGAGGGCTGGAATGGCGTCCGGCACAGGCGGCAGGGCATAGCGCGCCGTGTCTATGCCGTTGCGGATCAGGTGGACCTTTCGCGGCGGCTGACGCCACACCTCGCGGGCGATGCCGTCGAGCCGGACGGACGGGACGACCAGCGCATGGGCGCGCTGAAGCGCCAGGCGGCGATAGAGGTTGCGCTGCGGCTTGAGGCCGCCCGCCTCATCCGCGTTGAAGCCGTCCTCATGATGGATCAGCGGCGGACCGCCATGGATGCGCCGCGCCATCACCGCATCCATCGCGCCCCAATTATAGCTGAGGATGAGGTCGTAGTCCGACAGGAAGGCCGCAATCGCCCGGAAACGCCCGAGGCCCGGCCTGCCGGCGAGTGGAGGAGGCTGGGGGAAATCGACCGGCGTGGCGGGGTCGATGGCGTCCCGCGCGCTCATCAATTGGGGCGCGGCGCTGACGATGCTGTGACGAGCGCGGTCGCCCCAAAGGTTCATCAGGCGCACGGCCCGCGCCTCCTTCCCGCCAAGCGAGAAGCTGCCGTGGACATGCAGCAGCCGGGGCGGCCCGTCGATCTGCCGAGGCCGGCCCGCGGCGAAACGCTCCATGCCGCTCAAGCCGCTTCAGCCATTCAGGACCCGCGCCAGCAGCCGGTCGATGGCGGCGACGGATTCAGGCTCGTCGAGAACGGGGGCGTGACCGACATTGGAGATGACCGCGCACTCCGCGCCGGGACCGATGTCCTCCACCATGCGGGCGGCGGTGGCCGCGGAGAGCAGGTCGGAGCGCTCGCCGCGCAGCACCAGCGTCGGAATTCCGCGAAAGGCCTGCATGACCGGCCACATGTCGACGCTCGCCTCGCTGCCCGCGACCCGCAGAGGCTCCGCTATGCGCATGTCATAGTCAAGCACGACGCGCCCCGCGCTGTTGAGGCGGTAGAGGCGCTTGGCCATGGCCAGCCATTGGTCGAGGCCATAGCCGGGATAGACGTCGCCGTTGGATTCCTCCAGCGCGCGGGCGGCGTGCACCCAGCTTGGATGCGACTGGCCGATGCCGACATAGGTGCGGATGCGCGCCAGCCCCGCCTCCTCCAGCGTCGGTCCGACATCGTTGAGCAGCGCTCCGGCCAGCCATTCGCGATGGGTCGCCGCGATCAGCATGGTGATGATGCCGCCCAGCGACGTGCCGATGGCGACGAAGCGGGTGATGGCCAGATCCGCCAGCAGGCGGCTGATGTCCTGCAGATAGGTGAGCGGGACATAGGTCATCGGGTCCTTCGCCTGCGCGCTTTCGGCGCGGCCGCGCAAGTCGGGACAGATGAGGCGCCATGGCCCGGCGAGGCGCGCCGCCAGCGGTTCGAAATCGCGGGCGTTGCGGGTCAGGCCCGGCAGGCAGAGCAAGGGAGGGCGGCCATCTTCGCCGCCAGCATAATCGCGATAATGGAGCCTCAGCCCATCGGGGGACCACCAGTATCCGTCGCTATAGCTGCTCAAGCTGCTTGATCCTTCCACCCTGCATCCCCCATATCGCCGCATGCGCCCTGCCCTGCAACCCGCCAAATTCAGCCCCGCGAACGAAATCGCCGCGCTGCAGCCCGATTTTGCCGATCCCGTCGCGGCGGCCGACTTTCCCCGGACCATCCTGCGTTTCCGCAATGACCGCTGGGCGAAGGCCGTGGGCCTGGGCGACCTGAGCGATGAGGAATGGCTGGCGCATTTCGGCCGGTTCCAGCCGCTGGAGGGATCGCTGCCCCAGCCACTGGCGCTGCGCTATCATGGGCATCAGTTCCGCGTGTACAATCCCGACATCGGGGACGGCCGCGGCTTCCTGTTCGCGCAGCTTCGGGACGGGGCCGGCCGGTTGCTCGACCTGGGCACCAAGGGTTCCGGCCAGACGCCCTACAGCCGTTTCGGGGACGGCAGGCTGACGCTGAAGGGCGGCGTGCGGGAGATATTGGCGACGGAGATGCTCGAGGCGCTGGGCGTCAACACCTCCAGGACCTTTTCCATCATCGAGACGGGCGAGGCGCTGGAGCGCAACGACGAACCTTCCCCCACCCGCGCGGCGGTGATGGTGCGGCTCAGCCACTCGCATATCCGCATCGGGTCTTTCCAGCGGGCGGCCTATTTCGACGACAAGGCGCTGCTGGAGCGGCTCGTCGACTATGCGCTGACGAAGCTCTACGGCGAGGCGCCGGGCGACAATCCTCCCGCGCAACTGCTGGGCCGGGTCGTGGAGCGCACGGCCGATCTGGCCGCGAGCTACATGGTGGCGGGCTTCGTCCATGGCGTGCTCAACAGCGACAACATCAATGTGACGGGCGAGAGCTTCGACTATGGGCCCTGGCGGTTCACGCCGCTTTGGGAAGCGGGGTTCACCGCCGCCTATTTCGACCATGCCGGGCTCTATGCCTTCGGACGGCAGGCGGAAGCGATCCACTGGGACGTGGCGCAGCTTGCCGTGTCGCTGCGTCCCCTGGTGGAGGCCGAACCGCTGATCGAGCAGCTGGAGCGCTTTCCGGCGCTCTATGCCGAGGCGATGGCGCGGCGCTTCTGCTGGCGGTTGGGGGTGGCGCCGACGGACGACGCCTCCACCATGATCGAAGCGGCGGTGCGCGGCATGATCGCGACGCAAAGGCCGATCGATCGCTTCTTCCAGGACTGGCGCGGCGGCGATCCCCGCGACGGCGGGCCTTATGCCGGCGAGGAATGGGCGGGATTTCGCGAGGCCATTGCCGGCTTCGAGGCGAGCGGGCCCCAGGATCATGCCTATTGGGCCGATCCGGCGCCCTGCTCCATGCATATCGATGAGGTGGAGGCGATCTGGAGCGGGATTGCCGAGCGGGACGACTGGACGCCGCTGCATGCGAAGGTGGCGGCGATCCGGCGCATGGGCGATGCATTGGGCGGCGCCCCTGATGTGCCCTGAATTCTCCTCCGCTGGCGGGCGGACGGGCTTTCCGTTACGTCGGCTTGCCGTTCCGCTCGCCACGCCCGCTTCCCCCTCCCCGAGGGAGGAGCAGCCGTTTGCCGCCCCTTCCCTAACGCCCCATTATCCTCCATATCGGTGCCATGTCCGCCAAGCTGACTTCGTTCGAACCCGCCACTGGTGCTCTTTTGTGGCAGGGGACTGCCAGCGACGTGGAGGCGGAGGTCGCCCGCGCCTGTGCCGCCTGGCCGAAATGGGCCGCCCAGCCCATCGCCTACCGCATCGAAACGCTGCGCCGCTTCGTCAATGTCGTGCGCGCCAATGAGGAGGCGCTGGCCGACCTGATCGCCCGCGAAACCGGCAAGCCCCTGTGGGATGCGCGGACCGAAGTGACGGCGGTGATGAACAAGGTCGACATTTCCGTCGCCGCCTTTTCCGAACGCACCGGGCAGAGACGGCTTGAAGCGGCGATGGGCGCGCGTCAGTCCGTGCGGCACAAGCCGCATGGCGTCATGGCGGTGCTGGGGCCGTATAATTTCCCGGCGCATCTGCCCAATGGACATATCGTTCCCGCGCTGCTGGCCGGCAATGCCGTCGTCTTCAAGCCGTCGGAAAAGACGCCGGCCGTGGGCGAGATGCTGGTGCGTTTCTACCATGAGGCGGGCGTGCCGGAGGATGCCGTCCGGCTGGTGCTGGGCGGACCCGACGAGGGCAAGGCGCTGGCCGCCCATCCCGATGTGGGGGGCATTCTCTTCACCGGGTCGGCGCAGACGGGCATCGCGATCAACCGGCAGTTCGCGGCCAATCCCGGCAAGATACTGGCGCTGGAAATGGGCGGGAACAACCCGATCGTCGCCTGGGATACGGCCGACATCGCCAGCGCCGCGACGCTGATCGTCCAGTCGGCCTTCCTGTCGAGCGGGCAGCGCTGCACGGCCGCGAGCCGGCTGATCGTCAGGGAGGAGCTGGCCGACACGCTGGTCGGAGAGGTCAAGAGGCTGGCGGACCGGCTGATCGTCGACCATCCCCATGCGGACCCCGCGCCTTTCATGGGGCCGGTGATCGACAATCAGGCGGCGGATCATCTGACGGAGAGCTTCCTCTATCTGATGAGCAACGGCGGCAAGCCCATCAAGCACATGGTCCGCACGACCAAGGGGCTGCCCTTCGTGACGCCGGCGATCATCGATGTGACCCCAATGGCGGAGCGGCCCGACGTCGAGCTGTTCGGCCCCCTGTTGCAGGTTGTCCGGGTGCCGGATTTCGAATCGGCGATCCGGGAGGCGAACAATACGCGCTATGGCCTTTCCGCCGCGCTGATCGGGGGATCGCCGGAACAATATAACCAGTTCTGGGCCAATATCCGGGCGGGCATCGTCAACTGGAACCGGCCGACCAACGGGGCATCCTCCTCCGCGCCCTTCGGCGGGGTGGGCATTTCCGGCAATCATCGGCCCAGCGCCTATTATGCGGCCGATTATTGCGCCTATCCGGTCGTGTCGGTGGAGATCGAGCAGCCGCGCGCATCCATCGGCATTGGCCTGAAGGACGTCGATACCAGCCTGATGGGCGATTGAGCGGCCGGGTGGTCTGGCAGCAGAGCGACGGGGCGACAGGATCAAATCGATCCTCCCCAAATTTTCCTTCGCCCTGGCCAACGCATTCTGAATTGAAACCGCGGGCTGTTTTCGCCATCTGCCCAACATGGCTGAAACTCCCATTGCCACTGTCACCCTTGTCGGCGCCGGTCCGGGCGACCCGGAACTCCTGACGCTGCGCGCCGCGCGGCTGATCGGCGAGGCCGAGGTGATCGTGCATGACGGGCTGGTTTCCGGCGAGATCCTGGCGCTCGCCTCCCCACAGGCCGAACTGATCTCTGTCGCCAAGCAGCGCAGCCGTCATTCGGTGCCGCAGGACGGGATCAATGCCCTGCTGGTCGAACTGGCGCTCGCCGGGCGCAGGGTCGTGCGGCTGAAGGGCGGCGATCCCTTCATCTTCGGCCGTGGCGGCGAAGAAATGGAAGCCTGCCGCGCCGCCGGGGTGCCGGTGGAGGTCGTGCCGGGGATCAGCGCCGCCATCGGCTGCGCCGCGCAGGCGCAACTGCCCCTCACCCATCGCGACGCGGCAAGCGCGGTCAGCTTCGTGGCCGGGCAATGCAAGGGGCTGACCGATCAGGACTGGTCCGGCCTGGCGGGCGCGGGGCGCACGCTCGTCATCTATATGGGCGTGGCGACGGCGACGGACATTGCCGACAAGCTGATGGCCGACGGCGTGTCGCCGGCCATTCCCGTGGCCGTCCTGGAAAACGGCACGCGCGCCGACATGCGGACGCTGCGCACCCTGCTTGCCGATCTGGGCGAGATGGTCGCGCGGGAGAAGGTGAAAAGCCCTGCCCTGATTGTGGTCGGGGAGGTTGCGGCCTATGCGCTGGCGCAGGATGTGCTGGCCGGCTGGGCCGCGCAGGAGACATTTGGGGCGGAGACTGACAAGTGAAGATTTTGACCGGCAATGACCTCGGCACCGGGGACGTGATCTGGTGGGCGGGCGACGGCTGGTCGCGGCAGGTCGGCGATTCCGTCGACGTGGGCGACAAGGGCGAGGATCTGGCCCGGGCGGAGGAAGCCGCGTTGCGGGTCGTGGGCGCCTATGTGATCGATGCGACCGTGACCGCAGAAGGCGTGCGCCCCGCGCATATCAAGGACCGCATCCGCGCGCTGGGGCCGACGGTGCGCCCCGACCTGACGCTGAAACCGAATGACGCCGATGCCGGCAACTGGGTGATCTGAACCATGTATCGTTACGACAGCTACGACCAGTCCATCGTCGACGCCCGCGTCGAGGAGTTTCGCGACCAGACCCAGCGCCGCCTGGCCGGACAACTGACGGAGGACCAGTTCAAGCCGCTGCGGCTGATGAACGGCCTCTATCTCCAGTTGCACGCCTATATGCTGCGCGTCGCCATTCCCTATGGTACGCTGAGCGGCCGGCAGATGCGCAAGCTGGGCGAGATCGCGGCGAAATACGACAGGGGCTATGGTCACTTCACCACACGCCAGAACCTGCAATATAACTGGATCAAGCTGGCCGATGCGCCGGATATCCTTGCCGAACTGGCGACGGTCGAGATGCATGCCATCCAGACCAGCGGCAATTGCATCCGCAATATCTCGTCCGACCAATATGCCGGGGTTTCGGCGGACGAAGTGGCCGACCCGCGTCCCTGGGCGGAACTGTTGCGCCAATGGTCCACCTTCCATCCCGAATTCACCTATCTGCCGCGCAAGTTCAAGATCGCGGTGATCGCGAGCGAGGATGACCGTTCCGCCATGCGCCTGCACGACATCGGCCTGAAGCTGGTGTCGCGCGACGGCCGGACAGGCGCGGAAGTCTATGCCGGCGGCGGCATGGGTCGCACGCCCATGGTTGCGCCGCTTATCAGGGACTTCGTGCCCGAAGATGAGATCGTCTCTTATCTGGAGGCGTGCCTGCGCGTCTATAATCGCTATGGCCGGCGAGACAACAAGTACAAGGCGCGGATCAAGATCCTGGTCCATGAACTGGGCGTCGAGGAATATAAGCGGCAGGTCGAGGAGGAGTTCGCCCATATGCGGACGCTGGGCCTCAACCCGCCGACCGAGGAACTGGACCGCATCCGCGCCTATTTCGCCGGCCCCGCCTATGAAACGGGCCTGGAGGACAGCATCGACCGCAGCGATCCGGCCTTCGCCCTTTGGGTGGACCGTCAGGTCGCGGCGCACAAGCAGCCGGGCTATGCCATCGTCAACATCAGCCTGAAGCCGCGCGGCGGCATTCCGGGCGATGCCTCGGCGGAGCAGATCGCGCTGGTTGCGGACCTGGCCGAACAATATTCGCTCGACGAGCTGCGCGTCACCCATGCGCAGAACCTGGTCCTGCCGCATGTGAGGAAGGCGGACCTCCACGCCATCTGGCAGAAGCTGGACGAGGCTGGCCTTGCCGAGGCCAATCTGGACCTGATCACCGACATCATCGCCTGTCCGGGCCTGGATTATTGCAGCCTCGCCAATGCCCGCTCCATCCCGCTGGCGCAGAAGCTGTCGGAACGGTTCGCCGTGGCGGACCGGCAGAAGGAACTGGGCGAGCTGAAGGTCAAGATTTCCGGCTGCATCAATGCCTGCGGCCATCATCATGCCGGCCATATCGGCGTGCTGGGCGTGGACCGGAAGGGCGTGGAGAATTTCCAGCTTTCGCTCGGCGGGTCGGGCGCGGAGGATGCGAGCGTCGGACAGATCACCGGCCCCGGCTTTTCGGAGGACGGCGTGGTCGACGCGATCGAGAAGGTCACCAACCTCTATCTCGAACAGCGGGAGGAAGGCGAACGCTTCCTCGACACCTATCGCCGTCTTGGCATGAAGCCCTTCAAGGAGGCGATCTATGGTTGAGTTCCTGTCCTTCCGCGAAGGCGAAACCGGCCAGGAACCGGCGGTCACGGTCGAATCCTTCACCGGCCAGTCCAATTCGACCGCCGTCCGGATCGAAGCGGGCGAGGATGCCCGCGAGTTGCTGCCCCATCTGGACAGGCTGTCGCTGGTGGAGGTGAACTTCCCGGCTTTCGGCGACGGACGCGGCTATTCGGCGGCGCGGATATTGCGCGAGGCCGGCTATCAGGGCGAACTGCGCGCCGTGGGCGACGTGCTGGTGGACCAGATCGTCGCGATGCGCCGCTGCGGCTTCGACAGCTTCCGGCCCGACAAGGCGCTGGACGATGCCGCCGTGGAGCGCGCGCTCCATCGTTATGACGACGTCTATCAGAAGACGATCGATGGCCGCCGCCCCATCTGGGCGAAACGGCACCCGGAGACTGTAAATGGCTGAACCCGCCCGCCAGCTCGACGTGATCGACGCCCGCCCCGCCTTTACCCAGGCGGATGCGGATGCGCTCAACGCGCGCTTCGAGGGCGTCGACACGCTGTCGATGCTCAAGACCGTCTTTGCCGAGGGGCTGGCAGGCAATGTCGCCGTCGTCTCCTCCTTCGGCACGGAAAGCGCGGTGCTGCTGTCGCTGGTGGCCAAGGCGGACAGGACCGTGCCGGTGATCTTCGTCGACACGCTCAAGATGTTCCGTGAGACGCTGGATTATCGCGAAACGCTGATCAGCACGCTGGGCTTTACCGACAGCCGGGCGGTCGTGCCCGATGCGGAGGTGCTGGCGAAGAAGGACGAGACGGGGCTGCGCTGGTCCTACGACCCCGACGGCTGCTGCGAAATCCGCAAGGTCGAGCCGATGAACCGCGCCAAGGATGGACTGGATGCGTGGATTTCCGGACGCAAGGCGTTCCAGTCGGTGACGCGCCAGAACCTGCCCCGTTTCGAGGTCGAGGACGGCCGGCTGAAGATCAACCCGCTGGGCGACTGGACGAAGGACGATCTGGAGGCCTGGTTCGAGGCGGAGAAGCTGCCGCGCCATCCGCTGGAGGCGCAGGGCTATCTGTCCATCGGTTGCGAACCGTGCACGTCCAAGGTGCTGCCGGGCGAAGATCCCCGCGCCGGGCGCTGGCGCGGGTGGGACAAGGTCGAGTGCGGCATTCACTCGCCGGTGACGCCGATCCCCTCTCCCGCGGCCGATCCGGACGATCCGGCCAACCAGCCGGTGTTCTGACCGAAAAGGCGGTTGCGTCGAGAATATCCCGACTCGTGGGAATATTGCGCTCTTCCGAATCCTCCCGTTGCGAAAAGAGCGCCCTATGGCCCCGATGATGGGCGCCGGCAGCCAATCCGCCGCCTACGGCAATCGAGACTTATGGCGCGGACCATGCGGGCGCGATATGATCGGCGGTCATGACAAACTGAGCGGAGGACGAGATATGGCCGTCGAGCTGAAGATATTGGCGTGGAGTTGCGTGCTGCTGCTGGTCCACATCTTCGCGGCGGCGCATATCAAGACGCGGCAATATGGCACCAAATGGAACATGGGCGCGCGGGATGAGGAATTGCCGCCGCTCGATCCCGTCGGCGGGCGGCTGGTGCGGGCGCAGGCGAATTTCCTCGAAACCTATCCGATCGCGATCATCGTGCTTCTGGGCGTGGTGATCGCGGGGAAAACCAGCGGAACGACAGCCCTTGGCGGGTGGCTCTGGCTGGGGGCGCGGGCGGTTTACCTGCCGCTGTACGGCATGGGCATTCCCATGGTGCGGACCATTGCCTATCTCGTCAGCCTGGTGGGGCTGGCGCTGGTGTTCCAGGCTTTTGTTTCGGGCTAGGATGTGTGGGGATGCAGCCATTGGCAGGCTGCAAATGGCGGTTTTCCGAGATTCCGGCGGTCACATATTTTTAGCACGCTGCGGCTTGTAAAGACCCCTGGTTCTATTCGTAATCCTCCAGATAGCTGCCCTCCGCCAGGTCGGAAAAGCGGGTGATCTTCGCGTCGAACTTCATGCGGATGCGCCCGGTCGAACCATGGCGCTGCTTGGCCACGATCACCTCGGCCAGGCCGTAGATGCGCTCCATTTCCTGCGCCCATTCCAGATGTTCGGGGCTTTCCTTGTTCCCCGGCTCCTTCGCGGCGACATAATAATCCTCGCGGAAGACGAACCAGACCATGTCCGCGTCCTGTTCGATGGAGCCCGATTCACGAAGGTCCGATAGCTGGGGCCGCTTGTCCTCGCGCTGTTCGACGGCGCGGCTGAGCTGGGACAAGGCCAGAACCGGGCAGTTAAGTTCCTTCGCCAAGGTCTTCAGACCACGGGAAATTTCCGAAATCTCGTTGACGCGATTGTCGCCCTTTCCGGTGCCCTGGAGCAGTTGGAGATAGTCGACCACGACGAAGCCGATGTCATGCCGCCGCTTCAGCCGGCGGGCGCGGGTGCGCAGCGCGGCGATGGTCAGGCCCGGCGTGTCGTCAATGAACAGCGGCAGTTCCTGCAATTCCCGCGCCGCACGGGAGAGGTTCTGGAAATCGGCGCGGCTGATCTTGCCCATGCGCAGCGCTTCGCCGCTGATGCCCGACTGTTCGGCCAGAACGCGGGTGGCGAGTTGGTCGGCGGACATTTCCAGGCTGAAGAAAGCGGTCTTCGCGCCCATATTCTTTTCCGGCGGAATGCCGTCGGCATTGTCGCGCAGCCAGCGCGAGGCGGCATTATAGGCGATGTTGGTCGCCAGCGACGTCTTGCCCATGCCCGGACGACCCGCGAGAATCATGAGGTCCGAATTGTGCATGCCGCCGATCTTTTCGTTCAGGCTGTTGATGCCGGTGGTGATGCCCGAAACATGCCCGCCGCTATTGAGCGCGCGCTCCGCGATCTGGACCGCCATGGTGGTGGCCGTGGCGAAGCTCTTGACCGACCCGGTCTCCCCCTCCCCCTCCGACACCTTGTAAAGCGCGACCTCGGCCTGCTCGATCTGTTCGCGGGGGTTTACGTCCTCGCTGGTATCCAGAGCGTTTTCAACGAGTTCGCGGCCGACATGGACAAGCTGTCGCAGCAAGGCAAGGTCGTAGATCTGCGTGGCGAAGTCGCGGGCGCCCAGCAGCGCCGCGCCATTGCCCGTCAGTTGCGCCAGATAGCCGACGCCGCCCAGTTCCTTGAGCGCCGGGTCCTGCTCCAGCATCGGTTTCAGCGTCACCGGGTTGGCGACCATGTCGCGCTCGACCAGCTTCATCACGGATTCGTAGATGCGGCCGTGCAGGGGCTCGAAGAAATGCTCCGGCTTGAGCTTGAGCTGCACATCCTCGGCAATGCGGTTGTCGATCATCAGCGCGCCCAGCAGGGCGGCCTCCGCCTCCACATTGCGGGGGAGTTCGGTGATGCCGGCTTCTGCGGCGGGGGTGATTTGCACGAGTTCGACCATTGTCCCCTCATCGCGCCGAGCAACCGCCCTTGCAAGGCGGAACGTTGAAAGCATTCGGAAAAGCTGTGGACAAGAGTCCCCCTTGCTTTTCGGCGCGTGTCGCCGCACTGACCATAGCGTCCATGGCCGATCCGCGCATCATCGATATCACGCTCGACGAGCGGACGATCCTCTGGCGCAATGCCGATGTGGAGCAGGAACGGCGCATCGCCATCTTCGATCTGCTGGAGGACAATTATTTCGAGCCGCAGCGCAGCCATGAGGACGGCTATGCCGGCCCCTACAAGGTGCACCTGCGTGTCGAGGAAGGCCGGCTGGTCATAGAGATACGTCGGGAAAATGGCGATCCGCTGGAGGCGATCATCCTGAGCCTGGGCCGGTTCCGCCGCCCGATCCGGGACTATTTCGCGATCTGCGACAGCTATTACCAGGCGATCAGCAACGCATCGCCACAGCAGATCGAAACGGTGGACATGGCACGCCGGGGCATCCACAATGCCGCCGCCGAGACGCTGATCGAGCGGCTGGACGGCAAGATCAAGGTCGATTTCGATACGGCCCGTCGCCTGTTCACGCTGATCTGCGTCCTGCACATCAAGGGGTAAGGGGCATCCGTATCATCAGTGCCGGCCATTTCATGGCCCGTTTTTGCTTGTTTCTTGCCGTCCTGGGTCTGATGGCCCTGGGCGGATGGCTCTATGCGCGCGAATGGGCGCCGGATCGGGAGGCGTTTCCGACCCAGGGCGTGTCGGTATCGTCGGACAATGGCTCCATCGACTGGGGCACGCTGGCGGCGCAGGGGGCGGATTTCGCCTATATCCGCGCCTCGCGCGGCGGGCGCTTGCGCGATCCGGCCTTCGAGGCGAACTGGGCAGGCGCGCGGGCGGCCGGGCTGCGCTATGGCGCGGCGCTGGATTTCAGCCTGTGCGCCAGGGCTTCGGAACAGGCGACAGGCTTCTTGACCATGGTTCCGCGGGACAATGCCGCGCTGCCGCCGGTGATCAGGCTGGCGTTCGAGCCGGGCTGCCGGGCGCGGCCGGGGCAGGACGCGGTGCTGTCGGAACTGAATACGCTGATCAACCTGATCGAGAGTCATGCGGGCACGCCGGTCCTGCTCAACGTCAGCGACGATTTCGACGCGCAATATGCCATTGCATCGGGGATCAACCGGACCTTATGGCTGGACCGCAATTTCTTCGCGCCCGATCGCGAGAAGCGCAAATGGGTGATGTGGACAGCCAATGATATGCGGCATATCGACGGCATCGACGGACCGGTGCGATGGGATGTGATGGCGCGATGAATGCGACGGAAAAGCTGATCGGCGCGGCGCGGACGGCGATGCGCCATGCGCACGCGCCCTACAGCCGCTTCGCCGTGGGCGCGGCGGTGCGGCTGACCGACGGGCAGATCGTGACCGGCTGCAATTTCGAGAATGCGAGCTACGGCCTGTCGCTCTGCGCCGAAACGGTGGCGCTGGCGGCGGCCAACGCGCAGGGCCGCCTTGCCGATGTGGAAGCGATCGCGGTCGTGGGCGGCGCCATCGGGCCGGACGGCTCCGTATCGGGAGACGCCATCGTCACCCCCTGCGGCCGGTGCCGCCAGATCATGAACGAAGCCGAGCAGATGGCCGGGCGCACGCTTGCCATTTACTGCGCGGCGCCGGAAGGAGACGCGCTGGCCGAACATCGCGTCGCTGAACTCCTGCCCCATGCCTTCGGCCCTGCCGATTTGGGCATCACCCCCAGAAAGAGCTGAACAGCCATGTCGATATTGTCGGATAAGTGGATTCGCGAACAGGCCCGGACCAGCGGCATGATCGAGCCGTTCGTGGAAAGCCAGCGGCGCGACGGCTGCATCAGCTATGGCCTCTCCTCCTACGGCTATGACGCGCGGGTGGCGGACGAATTCAAGATCTTCACCAATGTCGACAGCGCCGTGGTCGACCCCAAGGATTTCGCCGCCAACAGCTTCGTCGACCGCAAGACCGATGTCTGCATCATCCCGCCCAACAGCTTCGCGCTGGCGCGGACGGTCGAATATTTCCGCGTGCCCCGCGACGTGCTGGTGATCTGCCTTGGCAAGTCCACCTATGCGCGTTGCGGCATCATCGTGAACGTGACGCCGCTGGAGCCGGGCTGGGAAGGGCATGTGACGCTGGAATTTTCCAACACCACGCCGCTGCCCGCCAAGATCTACGCCAATGAGGGCGCGTGCCAGTTCCTGTTCCTTAAGGGCAACGAGCCGTGCGAGACCAGCTATGCCGACCGCGCGGGCAAATATATGGGGCAGCAGGGCGTCACATTGCCGCGCCTGTAACGCTGTGCGACAGTGGCGGCATGATGTGTGAGGCAAGCCCGCCATGCTGATGCCGTTCCGCAGGCGGAAGGCGCGGGACGATGCGCCCTCCCCCAGCGTGGGCGGTGACAGGCGCGTCTATGCCATAGGCGACATTCACGGCCGCGACGACCTTTTCGCCCAATTGCTGGACCGGATCGCTCTGGACGAGGCGGAGCGCGATCCCCTGCCCCGGCTGCTGGTCCTGCTGGGCGATCTGGTCGACCGGGGCCCGCAGTCGCGGCAGGTGGTGGAAAGGGCGATGGGCCTGGCGCGCTCGACCGGCGACGTCTGCTTCCTCAAGGGCAATCATGAGGAGATGTTCATTGCAGCCGCCCGCGGAAAGGCGCAGGCGGCGCGCCTCTTCCGCCGATATGGCGGGGTGGAGACGCTGGCCAGCTACGGCCTGGGGGCGGAGGACAGCGCGCTTATGAGCGACGAGGCGATGGTGCGGTGGATGCTGGCCCATGTCCCCCGCGATCATGTCGATTTCCTGGACGACTTTGCCGATATGCTGCCGCTTGGCGACTATCTCTTCGTCCATGCGGGGGTGCGGCCTCGCGTTGCGCTTGATGCCCAGATTCCTGCCGATCTGCGGTGGATCAGGGGCGATTTCCTGAACCATGGGCGACATTTCGGCAAGATGATCGTGCATGGCCACAACATCAGCGAGGATGTGGATGTGCAGCCCAACAGGATCGGCATCGACACCGGCGCTTTCCGCAGCGGCCGATTGACCGCGATCGGGTTGGAAAAGGACCGGCGCTGGTTTCTGCAGACCAGCGCCTGATCCGGGCTGAGCGCCATTTGTAATATTATGATAAGATAATCTCATTTCCCGCTGATTTCCTGATCCTTTATCGGTCGCATCCGATCGTTCCTGTCCGCCGCTCCGGAATGGATGGCGGGTCGGAACCTTTTCTTCGTTGGAAGATGTCGGAACGGCAAAAAGCCGTCTGCAACAGGGGAACAATCGATGCGCATTCGCCATGCACTGGCGGGGTTCGCCCTCGCCACATGCCTTGTTTTGCCCACGGAGCTGATGGCATCCTCGAAAATGGACGCCACCCTGTCGCAGCGGCACAAGTTCGACATCGCCCCGCAGCCGCTGAGCAGCGCCCTGCGCCAGCTTTCGACCCAGTCGGGCGTGCGCATCCTCTTCCCCTATGACGAGGTCGCGTCGATCCGCAGCCGGCGCGTGCAGGGCTGGCTGTCGACCGAAGACGCGCTGGAACGGCTGCTGGCCGGAACCGCGCTCAAGCATAGCGAGGCGGGCGTCGGCGTCATCGCCCTCGCCGTGCCGGCCAGCCGCACCGTCGCCCATCGCAGTCCGCTGGCGGTCCAGCTTGCGCAGGTCGGCGTGGCGGGGGCGTCGGCGGCCCCGGTTGCCATGGCGCCCGCCGATGGGGACGATGCCTCGGCCCCGATCATCGTCACGGGAACCCGCCAGACCACGCGCACCGTCGCGGAGAGCCTGGCGCCCATCGACGTGCTGAGCGCCAGGGACCTGGAGGCGAGCGGCAAGCAATCGGTGCGCGACCTGCTGGGCACGCTGGTGCCGTCGATCAACGTGTCGAACAGCGGCGCGGGCGCCAGCTTCGCCGTCAAGACGCTGTCGCTGCGCGGCCTTGCGGGCGACCAGTTGCTGGTGCTGGTGAACGGCAAGCGGCGCCACAATACGGCGACCCTGTTCATCAACGGCACGACCCAGAACGGCCAGTCGCCGCCCGACCTGGACCTTATCCCTTCCTCCGCCATCGAGCGGATCGAGGTGCTGCGCGACGGGGCGTCGGCGCAATATGGGTCCGACGCGATCGCAGGCGTGGTCAACATCCTGCTGAAGAACGATGCCAGCGGCAGCGCGTCCTTCCTGGGCGGGGCCACGGCGGACGGCGGCGGCGAACAGGGCCGGTTCCAGATCAGCAAGGGCTTCGGCATCGGGGACGGTGGCCATGTCCATTTCACGCTGGACGCCTTCCTTCAGGGCCGCACCTATCGCAGCGCGCCCAATCCGGGCCAGTTCTATGCGCGGGTGGGCCAGCTCTATTCATCGGCCACGGGTGCGCTCGACCCGCGTGAGGCGACCGTCGATCGCGACGTGAACCGGGGCGGGCAGCCGCAGGTGTCGGGCATCAACTTCGCCTATGACCTGTCGCTGCCGGTGAGCGATCAGGTCGAACTTTACCTGTTCGGCACGGCGTCGCGCCGGCATAGCGACGCCTGGCTGACCTATCGCTTCCCCGACGCGCCGAACAACATCCCCGAACTGTTCCCCAATGGCTACAGCCCGCATCTCCACATCTATGACGAGGACTTCCAGACTGCGGCGGGGCTGCGCGGCGACCTGTCCGACACATTCCATTACGATCTGTCCAGCAGCTTTTCCCGCAACTGGGTGAAATATCGGGAAAGCTCGGTCATCAACGCCTCGCTCGGTCCGGCCAGCCCGACCGACATGTATATCGGCGCCGTCACGTCGAAGGAGTGGACCACCAATCTCGACCTTCAGAAGACGGTCGATCTGGGCCTGGCCGAACCGTTGCTGGTGGCGCTGGGCGCGGAATATCGCTGGAACGGCTATGCCATCGGTGCGGGCGACCCCGTTTCCTATATCGACGGCGGATACCGGTCGACCACCGGCCCCAATGCCGGTGTGCTGCGGACATCCGGGTCGCAGGGGGTGACGGGTTTCCCCCTCTCCTCCGCCGGGAAATGGAGCCGCGACAATTGGAGCGCCTATCTGAACCTGGAACAGCAGGTCGTGGAGGGGTTCGAGGTCGCGCTGGCCGGGCGGCATGAGGATTATTCCGACTTCGGCACCACCGACACCGGCAAGGCGTCGGTGCGGATCGAGCCGGTGCGCGGCCTGGCGCTGCGCGGCACGGCCAGCACCGGCTTCCGCGCGCCGACCCTGCAACAGCAGCATTATTCCTCCGCCAGCACGATCAATGTCAGCGGCGTGTTGCTGCCCGTATCCGCGCTGCCGGTCGATTCCGCCGCGGCCGTCGCGCTTGGCGCCACGGCGCTGAAGCCGGAAAAGTCCAGAAACCTTTCGGCCGGCATCGTCCTCACGCCGACACCGCGCCTCAACATCACGGTCGACGCCTATCAGATCAAGATCAGGGACCGCATCCTGCTGTCCGAAACCCTGCAGGGACCGCTCGTGCGCAGCGTGCTGGCGGCGGCGGGCATCACATCCTCGGCGGGCGGCTTCTACTTCTCCAACGCCGCCGACACCCGGACGCGGGGGCTGGACGTGGTCAGCACCTGGCGGGCGGCCCTGGGCGACTGGGGCAATGCGCTGTTCAGCCTGTCGGCCAATTTCAACAAGACCGTCTTCACCCATGTCGATGCCGTGCCGCCGGTACTGGCCAATTCCCAGCTGGTGCTGATCGGCCGGTCGAAACAGGGCGACTTCACCAAGGGCACGCCGCGCGACAAGTTCATCGCCAACATCCTCTGGACCAAGGGCCCTGCCAGCCTGAACCTGCGCGCCACGCGCTACGGCAAGGTGACGATGGCCCATCCGAACACGCCTTCCCTGGATGCGGAAATCGATCCCAAGGTCATCTTCGACCTGGAACTGGGGATGGAACTGCGCAAGGGCATCAAACTGACGGCCGGGGCGAACAATCTGTTCAACAGCTATCCCGACAAGCTGCCCACTTTGCTACAGGGCAACGGCTTTTCCCTTTACAACCAATATTCGCCCTATGGGACCAGCGGCGGATTTTATTATGGGCGGTTGAATTTCGAGTTTTGAGCGAAGCGGCCATGGGGATGCGTTAGCCTGTTCTTGCGGTGCCATTGGGGCCGGCTTTGGCCCTTTTAAGGCCTTCCTCCTCCCTTGAGGAAGAAGGACAGGAAACCTTGGCGAAGAAGGGGGCTGGGTTGATTGGCAAGGGGAAAGCGGGCCTGCTGCCCGCGCGATCCCCTGGATCGCGACCCCCTCACCCAGCTACGACTAGGCAGCAAGCTGCCAAGTCTGCGCAGCCCTCTCCCTCAAGGGAGAGGGATAAAGCGGGTGTCCGATACCACCCTTCCTTCAGCTATCCTATTGCCACCGCCTGTCCTTCGCCGCCTTCTCCTGCGCGGCATCGAGGGGGGAGCCGTCCATCAAGGCATCGACAGTCGCCATAAGACGCGCATCGCCCGAGGATGCCTGCCGATAGGCCCCTTCCCGTCCCGCGCCCGGCACGAGCTGCTGCACCTGCCAGCCTTGCCCCTCGCGGCAGGCGACGCCCGACAGGGCCTGCCCTTCGAAGCTGCGGCACCATCCTCCGCCCTTGCGCCGGAAGCTGAGGCCGATGCGGATCGGCGCTTCCTCCTGCGCGGAAGCGAGCTGGGTTTCGAGCGCCGACGCCAACTCGCCCTGTGCGACCATCGTGCCCCGCTCTATTGAAATCGGACCGTCGCTCCCGCCGGAAAAATGCCCGACGCCAAGCCCCAGCAGCAGGCTCGCGGCGATGGCGCCGCCCATGGCCCAGACGCGCCGACGCGCCTGGACCGGACGGGCGAACGGGACGACCTTCGCATCCTCCTGCAACAAGGTCCGCATCGCGGCCGGCACAGGCTCGGCTTCGATGGGCGCATAATGACCGGCCAACCGCTCCCGCAGGCGAACATGCATGTCGAGCCGCGCGGCCAGCGCCGGATCTTCCGCCACGGCACGTTCGACGCGCCGCCGGTTCACCTCGTCCAGTTCGCCGTCGACAAAGGCGATCAGCATGGCTTCGTCCATGTCCGTCATGCCGCTTCCCCCAGCAGTTCGATCAAAGCGCCGCGCCCGCGCACCAGCCGCGAGGTCAGCGTGCCCATCGGAATGTCCAGCACCTCCGCCGCCTCCCGGTAGGACAGCCCCTCCACCAGCACGAGCGCGATAGCCTCCCGCTGCTCGTCGGGCAGGCTTTGCATCGCGCGGTCGACATCGGACAGCATGACATGCGCCTCCACATCGCGGTCGCCCGCATGGCCGACATGCTCGCCCGCCTCCTCCGGCGCGAAGGTGCGGGCGGCGCGCTGCCGGGAGCGGCCCTCGTCGATCCACAGATTGCGCATGATCCGATACATCCAGCTATCCAGTCTCGTCCCCGGCTGCCATTGATCGCGTGCCCGGAGCGCCTTTTCCAACGCCGCCTGGCAGAGATCGTCCGCATCGGCGCGATGCCGCGACAGGCTGGCGGCAAAGCGCCGCAGCCGGGGCAGGATCGCCAACAGATCGCTTTCGAACGACATCCGGTCTCCATTCAGCTTCCTGAAGGATGAAACGGCTGCCGCCGCACGTTTCATCCCTGAGCATGGATCTTGTATCGGAAATTTTTTCGCAATGAATCATTTTGAGAGCGAAAGGACCGGAAGGCAGTCTGATGGTGGAAGTGCCGGCGGTGGAGAGGTCGAGATGAAATTCGCGCGTCGATGGATCGTTGCCGGCCTGCTTCTGACCGCACCGGGCGCGCAGGCCCAGTTGCTGCCTTCCCCGAGCAGCACCCTGGGTCAGGTGAGCGGCCAGGCAGGCGGCATCGTGCCGCATGTGATGGATCGGGTGGAGGGAACGCTGGACCAGGCCGGGCTCGACCGGCTGCCGCCTGCCCGGCTGGCCGACCGGCTGTTGGCGGCGCGGGCGGCGCGGATCGACGATCTGGTGCGGCGGCATGCCGATTCGGTGGAACTGGACGATCGGCGCGAACCGGCGCGGCGCGGCGTCATATTGCTGACCGGGGCGCGGCCGGAAAGCGTCGCCGCGCTGCGTTCCGCCGGCTATGGCGTGGAAGATGCCGCCATAGAGGGGCTGGACCTTGCCGTGACCCGCCTGACCGTGCCGCAGGGCCGCAGCCTGTCGCGTGCGTTGAAGCAGGTCCGGTCCCTCGCCCCGGAAGCGCAGGCCAGTGCGGACAATCTCTATTTCCCCAGCGGCGCTTCCATGGGTCTTGCCGCCGCCGCGCTTGCGGAAAACGCGTCGGTGCGGGGCAAGGCGGCGGGGCTGATCGACGGCGGGGTGGCCCGGCACCCCAGCCTGACCGGCCCGGTCGAACAGCGGGGTTTCGCCCGAGGGGCTCCCCGCGCCAGCGCGCACGGGACGGCGGTCGCCTCCCTCATCAGCGGCACGGGCAGCATAAGGGGCGGAGCGCCCGGCGCGCCCTTGCTGGTGGCCGATGTCTATGGCGACGACCCGGCGGGCGGCAGCGCCTTCGCAATGGCGCGGGCGCTTGGCTGGATGGCGGCGCGCGGGGCCGATGTCGTGACGGTGAGCCTGGTGGGCCCGGACAACCCCCTGCTGGCCGGCGCCATCCGACTGGCGCGGGAACGTGGCGTGTCCGTGGTCGCGGCGGTCGGCAATGACGGGCCGGCCGCGCCGCCCGCCTATCCGGCATCCTATGCCGGGGTGATCGCCGTCACCGGCATTGACGGGCGGGGCCGCGTCCTGCCCGAGGCGGGGCGGGCCCGTCATGTGGATTTCGCCGCACCAGGGGCGGACATGAATGCGGCCCGGGCCGACGGCGGCAAGGGTAAGGTCCGCGGTACATCCTTCGCTGCGCCGCTGGTGGCGGGACGGCTGTTCGCCAAGGGCAGCGTGGCGGCCCTGCGGGCGGAGGCGAAGCGGGGCTCCGGCCTTAGCATCATTTGCGGCAATTGCAGAAATAATGATTGATTTTCAACGATTTGAAAGTTTTTCCGACATTTTGGGATTAAATCCGATCGCCGTCGCGTTGTCCTGTCATCGGATCGACAACGAACAAGGAGACGATCGATGAAAGTCAAGTTCCTGATTGCAACCGCCGCTCTTGCCGCCCTGACGGCCGCGCCCGCCTCTGCCCAGTTGCTGGGCGGCGGTGGCGGCGGCATGCTGGGCGGTGGCCTGGGCGGCGCGCTGGGTGGCGCGGGCGGATCGTTGGGCGGCACGCTCGGCGGATCGGGCGGCGTCGGCCTCGACCGCAGCATCGACCTGGAGAATGGCCGCGTCGGCGCCAGCGGTTCGGGCCATGGCAGCGGCAGCGGTTCCGCCTCCGGATCGGTCAGCCGCCATGGCAAGAGCCGCAGCGGCAGCGCTTCGGGCTCCGCCAGCGGATCGGCAGGCGGCAGCCTGACGGCCGACACGCTGGGGACAGGCGATGTGCGCAATGCCGTGGGCGGCCTGCGCGACCAGGCCGGCAACACGGCCGGCGCGGCGCGGGACCGGGCCGCTGGAACCGTCGCCGAAACCAAGGACCGCGCCAGCGCCACCGCAGGAGCAGCGCGGGACCGCGCCGCCAACGCGGTGAACCGGACCCGTTCGGCAGCAGGCAATGCCGCCGGCAGCGCCGCGGGCGCGGCCAACGGTGCGGCGAACGGCGCGAGCGGCCTGGGGTCCGTCGATGCTTCCGGACAGCTTTCGGGCAGCGGACAGGCTTCGGGTTCGGCCAGCTCGGCCGCTTCGGATCAGGCGGCCAACTGACCTCGCCCGGAGGCGACATATCCCCGACCGGCTTTCAGCCGCATTGCCGCCTCACCGCCTGATCGAAGGCCGGCGACCCTTATCGGGCCGCCGGCCTTCCCTCTTTCTGAACGAAACACTAAAAGCCTTTGATATAAATGGTTTAAGATGATGGCGCTTTTCATGGCGCGCCTGAATGTCTACACCGTCATTTCATATGGGTCCGGCCGGCAGTGCCGAATGGAGCCAAGGGTCGCCATAGGTGCGTCGCGGCACCAGATATTGAAGAGATACGGGACTGAATGTCCGTTTCGGATTCCGATTTCGCCTCCAAGCGGCTGCATGACCGCCAGCGTCGGCTGCTGAAGGCGCGCATGCGTCATCCGGATTATGGCGAGATCGACATCCTCGTTCGCGACGTGTCGGAAATGGGCCTTGGCGGGCGGTGCGAGCTCGACCTTGCCGTGGGGGAAAGCGTCGTCATCCTCCTGCCCGACTGCCGACCGGCGCAGGGAAAGATCGCATGGCGGAAGGGACAGAGCTTCGGCGTGCATCTGGAGGCGCAGATCAATCCGGAGGTGGTGAAAAGTCGCACCCCCGCCGATCGCCCGGCTGAGGGGTATCAGGTGCCCGAGGCGTTCCGGCCATCGGCGGAGACGAAGCGGCCCGGATTCCGGACGCGGTTACAGGGGCCGGACACCAACAATAAATGGCGGTGATTTCGCTTCTGCCCTGAGCAGACGATCGGCATTCGGCCGTTTGGATGGCGTGACGCTCATTTGCCCGAAAGCATTGAGCGGCGTTTCTAGAGCGGATTCCGATCCGATTGCGTCGGCTCGACTGCTCTAAGTTTTTGTTTTGTCGCGTTTTCCGAGTCAGCAGATGATTCCATCTGCTTGGAAAACGCTTCAGGAGCCCGTCCCATAGAGGCGCAAAAAGGAAAAAGGCCGCCAATCCTGTCGGGATCGCCAGCCTTTTCTTCCTGTGGCAATGGCTCGGATCAGGCGACTTTGGTCGCGAATTCCTCTGCCTCGTCCGGATCGCGCAGCACATAGCCGCGGCCCCAGACGGTTTCGATGTAATTCTCCCCACCGCAGGCCAGCGCCAGCTTCTTGCGCAGCTTGCAGATGAAGACATCGATGATCTTGAGTTCGGGCTCGTCCATGCCGCCATAAAGGTGGTTCAGGAACATTTCCTTGGTCAGCGTCGTGCCCTTGCGGAGCGAAAGCAGCTCCAGCATCGCATATTCCTTGCCGGTCAGGTGGACGCGGTTGCCGTCCACCTCCACGGTCTTGGCGTCCAGGTTGACCGCCAGCTTTCCAGTGCGGATGACCGACTGCGAATGGCCCTTGGACCGGCGCACGACCGCATGGATGCGGGCGATCAGTTCCTCGCGGTGGAACGGCTTGGTCACATAATCGTCGGCGCCGAAGCCGAAGGAGCGGACCTTGCTGTCCATTTCCGCCACGCCGGACAGGATCAGCACCGGCGTCTGCACCTTCGCCGCGCGGAGCTTCTTGAGCACGTCATAGCCATGCATGTCCGGCAGGTTCAGGTCCAGGCAGATGATGTCGTAGTCGTAGAGCTTGCCGAGGTCGAGACCCTCTTCGCCAAGGTCGGTCGTATAGACGTTGAACCCCTCCGTCGTGAGCATCAGCTCGATCGCCTTCGCGGTCGTCGGTTCGTCTTCGATTAGCAGCACGCGCATGTGAAGCCCCTTTGCGTAGCAGTCCCGTTCACCCCCAGAGAACGACGGCCGCTCCAATTCATTAACCAAAAAACTTCTGAAGGACAAAGGTTAATTTTTCGCTAACCGGCAGGAATCCGCGAGTCGTGGGATTTTGAATCTGTTTTCAACATTTTGCAGCCGAAATGATTCAGATGGAGTCAAGATGGATTCACCTGTGGAACGAGTCCTCAACAGCCATGATGGCGGGTAAGGAAATCGAGCACGGCGTCCACCCGGGCCGGCCGCAGACGCGATGGCGGCGTGACCAGGTGGATGCCGAATGGCGGCGGCCGCCAGTCGACCAGAATCTCCTCCAGTTCGCCTGACGCAAGCGCGTCCCCGACAATGAAATCGGGCAGCCGGGCAATGCCGACGCCGGTGCGCAGCGCGGGCAGCATCGCCTCTCCGCTGTTGACCGTCAGCCGGGCGCGCACCTGCACCACGACATTCTGCTGGCCGGGGCCGGAAAAGCGCCAGACGTCGGGCGTCGGGGTATTGGAATAGCAGAGGCAATCATGGCTGCCGAGGTCGGACGGATGGGTGGGGCGCCCCCTTTCCGCCAGATAGGCGGGCGACGCCACGACATGCAGCTTGACGTCGGCCAGGCGCCGGGCGCGGAGCGAGCTGTCCGGCATGTCGGCAATGCGGATGGTCGCATCCAGGCCCATTTCCACCAGGTCGATGCGCGCATCGGACAGGTGGAGGTCGATGTCCACCTGCGGGTTCTGCTTCGTGAATTCGGCGACCAGCGGCGCGACGCGAAGCAGGCCGAAGGTCATCGGCGCCCCCAGCCGGACCGTGCCGGAAAGTTCGGCCGTTTCGTCCCTCGCCGCTTCCTCCGCCGCCTGCCCTTCCGACAGGATGCGCGCCGCATGCTCGGCCAGCCGCTTGCCGCTTTCGGTAAGGGCCAGGCGGCGGCTGGTGCGGCTGAACAGGCTGGTATCCAGATGCTGCTCCAGCCGCGTCACCGCCTTGGACACGGTGGCCTTGGAAACGCTCAGCGCCTTGGCCGCGTCGGTGAAGCTGCGATGCTCGACCACGGCGGCGAACATCGCCCATGCCTCGAAATCGGGAAGACGCATAAGGAAACAATCCGTTTCAATGCTGCTTATTCAAGAAACGATCCTGATCGCTAGATTGGCGGAAAGCAAGCCGGAACCTTCCGGCAACGCAATCGAAAGGCCTGAATATGAGCACGACAGTCGGGAGCCGCATCGAACGCCGCCCCTTCGCGTCCCTCGGTCATGCCGACCATGGCTGGCTGAATGCGCGGCACCATTTTTCCTTTGCGGACTATCATGATCCCGCCCGCATGAACTGGGGCGCGATCCGGGTCTGGAACGATGATGAAATCGGCCCCCGCTCCGGCTTTCCGCCGCATCCGCATGCGGACATGGAGATCATCACCTATGTCCGCAAGGGCGCGATCACCCATCAGGACAGCCTGGGGAACAGGGGCCGGACCGAGGCCGGCGACGTCCAGGTGATGAGCGCGGGCACCGGCATCCGCCATGCCGAATATAATCTGGAAGAAGAGACGACGACGCTCTTTCAGATCTGGGTCATGCCCCGCCGTCGCGGCGGCCAGCCGAGCTGGGGCGCCAAGCCCTTTCCGAAGGGCGACCGGTCCGGCAAGCTGGTGGTCCTGGCAAGCGGCCATGCCGAGGATGTGGAAGCGCTGCGCATCCGCGCCGACGCCCGTCTGCTGGGCGGCACCGTCAGGGCGGGCGAGAGCGTGACCTACGACAGTGCCGAAGGACGTCATCTCTATCTGGTTCCGGCGACCGGCCGGATCGAGATCGACGGCCAGATCTTCGAGGCGCGTGACGGCGCTGCGATCATCGGCGGCGCGCCCATCACCATCAAGGCGATCGAGGACGCCGAAATCGTCCTGGTGGACAGCGAATAAGGTCCGTCCCCTTCCCCGGACGGGCCGAAAGGCCGCCCGCGCTTCTCCCCCCTCCCTCTGCGCGGGCGGCCGATTTTTTCGAAACCTTTTTACGATCAACGCATTAGACGAAATGGAGATACTCATGGCAAAGGTTCTGGTTCTCTACTACTCCTCCTACGGCCACATCGAGACGATGGCGAAGGCCGTGGCGGAAGGCGCGGCGGCTGCCGGCGCGCAGGTCGACATCAAGCGCGTGCCGGAGACGGCGCCGCTGGAAGTGGCGCAAGCCGCTCATTTCAAGCTCGATCAGGAAGCGCCGGTCGCCACTGTCGCGGAGCTGGCGGATTATGACGCGATCATCATCGGCACCGGCACCCGTTTCGGCCGCATGTCGAGTCAGATGGCGGCCTTCCTCGACCAGGCAGGCGGCCTTTGGGCGCGCGGCGCGCTGAACGGCAAGGTAGGCGGCGCTTTCACCTCGACGGCCAGCCAGCATGGCGGGCAGGAGACCACCCTGTTCTCGATCATCACCAACCTGCTGCATTTCGGTCTGGTGATCGTCGGCCTGGACTATGGCTTTGCCGGACAGATGGGCGTCGACAAGGTCCGCGGCGGATCACCCTATGGCGCCACCACGCTGGCGGATAGCGACGGCAGCCGGCAGCCTGGCGAGGAAGAACTGGAGGGCGCACGCTATCAGGGCCGGCGCGTTGCGGAAACGGCACTGAAACTGCACGGATAACGCATCGCTGCGCCGTCTGTACGGTGCAGTCGTTGAGAGCCTTGGGTCGCAAGGCATCAACGCAAATGGGGGGCCGGCGCATGGGACTGCGCGCCGGCTCCCTTTATTTTCGGGTTTTGCGGGAAGTGGCCAGTGCAAGACCTTCCTTCTCCCTTGAGAAGGATAGGAAGGCTTGGCGACGAAGGAGTTCAGGCGGATCTGGACGAGGGGGAGCGGGCCTGCGGTCCGCGCGATCCCCTGGATCACAACCCCCTCACCCAGCTATGACTAAGGCAGCAGGCTGCCAAGTCTGCGCAGCCCTCTCCCTCAAGGGAGAGGGCTAAAGTGGGTATCCGCTTTCCACCCTTCTGCTCGCTCAGTCTTCAATAAGGCTAGGCGACCTCGATCGGCGCGACCTCATAGCCCACTGCCCGCAGGGCGGCGATCAGGCGTTCCAGATGGGCGCCGTCCCGCGTCTCGCATTCCACGTCGAGGCTGAGGCCCTTGGCAGGCAGATTGGTGAATATCCGCTGGTGCGACAGTTCGAGGATGTTGACCGCTTCTTGGTCGAAGATCCGCGCCACATGGAACAGCGCGCCCGGCCGATCCTGCAGGATGATGCGCAGCCGCGCCAGCCGGCCCGAGCGCGCCAGGTCGCGCAGCAGCACATTGGCCAGCAGCCGCGTATCGATATTGCCGCCGGTCAGGATCAGCCCGACGCTGCGCCCGGCGAACAGTTCCTTGTGCGTCAGCAGCGCCGCGAGGCCGGCGGCGCCCGCACCCTCCACCACCGTCTTCTCGATCTGGAGCAGCAGGCTCACCGCTTCCTCCAGATGGCGCTCGCTGACCAGCAGCACATCGTCCGCCAGCCGCTCGACGAAGCGGCGGGTGAGTTCGCCCGGTTCCCTGACGGCAATGCCCTCCGCCAGCGTATCGCCGTCACAGGGCAGGTTGGCGCCCTTGATATAGTCGTACATCGACGGATAAAGCTCCGCCTGCACGCCATAGACCTTGATGTCGGGCTTCATCGCCTTGGCCGCGGTCGCCACCCCCGAAAACAGGCCGCCGCCGCCGATGGGCACGATCAACGTGTCGATCTCCGGCGCGTCCTCCAGCATTTCCAGCGCGACCGTGCCCTGCCCCGCCATGATGTCGGGTTCGTCGAACGGATGGACGAAGGTCAGGCCCTGCTCGACCTCCAGCAGCCGCGCATGGGCATAGGCGTCGTCGAACTTCTCGCCGAACTGGACGACGGTGGCGCCATGCCCCTGTGTCTGCGTGACCTTCACCGTGGGCGTGGTGTTGGGCATGACGATGGTGACCGGCACGCCCAGCCGCTTGCCGTGATAGGCCAGGCCCTGCGCGTGATTGCCCGCGGACGCCCCGATCACGCCCTTCCGCTTCGCCTCCTCATCCAGCTGGAGCAGGCGATTGAGCGCGCCGCGTTCCTTATAGGCGGCGGTGAACTGGAGATTTTCGAACTTCAGATAGACTTTGCAGCCGAACATGGCCGACAGCGTCTGGCTGACCAGCGTCGGCGTATGCACGACGGAGCCGGAAATTCGCACCCGCGCCGCGAGGATGTCGTCGACGGAAATGGGCAGCGGCACGGCGCTCTCTATCTTGCTCAGCGTGTTCATGGCGCGCCACCTAGCTTAAAATTGCTTCGGAAGGAACTGGCACTGACCGAAAACTCTGCCTATGGCTTGCGGGCGCGCATCCAACTGATCGAGGCATATGGCTAAAATCGCGTTTATCGGCCTGGGCGTCATGGGCGGCCCGATTGCGGGGCATCTGGCGAAGGCGGGGCATGAGCTGACCGTCTACAACCGTTCCATCGGCAAGGCGAAGCGTTGGGCGGAGGCCTATGGCGGCGCCGTCGCGGTCAACCCGGCCAAGGCCGCGGAGGATGCGGAGATCGTCATCAGTTGCGTCGGCACCGACGACGATCTGAGCCAGATCACCCTGGGCCGCGACGGCGCCTTTCGCTCGATGAAGCCGGGCGGCCTGTTCATCGACCATACGACGGTGTCGGCGCGGATCGCGCGGCAATTGTTCGTGGAGGGCGAGAGCCGGGGGCTGCATTGCGTCGACGCGCCGGTGACTGGCGGTCAGGCCGGGGCGGAAAAGGGCAGCCTTGCAGTCATGTGCGGGGGCAGCGAGCCCGCGGTCGCAGCCGCCCGGATCGTGATGCAGGCCTATGCGCCGCGCATCGTCCATGTCGGGAAGGCAGGCGCGGGGCAGACCGCCAAGATGGTGAACCAGATCTGCATCGCGGGCGTTGTGCAGGGCCTGGCCGAAGCGCTGCGTTTCGCGCAGGCGGCTGAACTGGACCTCGACACATTGTTCGAGGCGATTTCCGGCGGCGCGGCGCAAAGCTGGCAGATGGACAAGCATTGGAAGACGATGGCGGCGGACAGTTTCGATTTCGGCTTTGCGGTGGATTGGATGCGCAAGGATCTGGGGCTGGCGCTGGAGGAAGCGCGGGCCAATGGCGCCACCCTGCCGGTGACGGCGCTGATCGATCAATTCTATGCCGACGTGCAGGCCATGGGGGGCCACCGGCAGGACACCAGCGCGCTCGTTCGGCGGATCACGCGGGCATGAACAAGGCCGGCATGACCAGCAGCGCCGTCCGCCCCGGGCTTGACCCAAGGACAATGCGCCGCGGCGGCAAGCGCCGCGCGAACGGATGCAGGATTGCCGTCGCCCTTGCCCTGACGCTGCCCGTCCCTGCGCTGGCTTCGGGCATCATCGACAATGTGAACGGCATCGCGCTGGATGCCAATGGCCGCGTGGTGCGTTTCCGGGCGCTCACCATCGACGATGAGGGCAAGGTGGATAAGCTGTTGCCCGACCGCTATCGGGAGCCGGAGCAGCCGCGCCCCCGGAAGCGGAAGAAGAACGAGCCGGAGCAGGCACAGCCCAGCCGCCCCGACTTCAAGCTGGACGCGGGCGGCAAGACGCTGATCCCCGGGCTGATCGACGCCCATGGGCATGTGATGGGCTATGGCCTGTCGCTGATCACGCTGGACCTTTCGGAAACCAAATCGCTGGCGGAGGCGCAGGCGAAGATCAGGGCCTATGCCGCCGCCAATACGGGCCGGAAATGGATCATCGGCAAGGGCTGGAATCAGGAGCTTTGGGGCCTGGGCCGTTTTCCGACGGCGGCTGAGCTGGATGCTGCGGTCAGCGACGTTCCGGTCTGGCTGGAACGGGTCGACGGCCATGCGGGCTGGGCCAATTCGCTGGCGATCAAGGCGGCGGCCGTCACCGCGGCGACCAAGGCGCCACCCGGCGGCCGGATCGAAATGGCGGCGGGAAAGCCTGCGGGCGTGTTCGTCGACAAGGCGATGGATTTGATCACGCGCGTCGTGCCCCCGCCGGCGCCCAAGGATCGCGACATCGCGCTGGAGAAGGCGCAGCAGGCGCTGCTGCGGCAAGGCATTACCGGCATTGCCGACATGGGCACCAGCATCGACGACTGGCAGGCCTTTCGCCGTTCGGCGGACCGCGGCGCGCTGCGGGTGCGGATCATGTCCTATGCCTATGGCCTTGAGAATATGGTGCTGATCGCCGGGCCTGAGCCGACGCCCTGGCTCTATGACGATCATCTGCGCATGGGCGGGGTCAAGCTGATCCTGGATGGCGCGCTTGGATCGCGGGGGGCCTGGCTGAAGGCGGACTATGCCGACGCGCCGGGACAGCGCGGCCTGGCGATGATCCCGTCCACCCAGCTTCGCAACATCATGAGCCGGGCGGCGATGGACAATTTCCAGATCGCGGTCCACGCCATCGGCGACGCGGCGAACAGCGAAGTGCTGGATGCGGTGCAGGAACTCAGCGAAACCTACAAGGGCGACCGGCGCTGGCGCATCGAGCATGCGCAGATCGTCGATCCGGCGGAACTGCCGCGCTTCGGGCAATATGGCATCGTCGCGTCGATGCAACCGGTGCATCAGACCTCCGACTGGCGCATGGCCACGGCGCGGCTGGGCGAGGCGCGGCTGAAGGGCGCCTATGCGTGGAAGGCGATGCTGGACAATCGCGTGCCGCTGGCCTTCGGGTCGGATGTGCCGGTGGAAAGCCCCAATCCCTTCCCCGGCATCGCCGCCGCCATGACACGGGAAGATGCATCGGGGCAGCCGGCGGGCGGATGGATACCGGAACAGCGGGTAAGCTTCGAGGCGGCGCTGGACGGTTTCACCAGGACGGCAGCCTATGCGGGCTTCGCGGAAAAGCGCTTCGGCAGTCTGGTGCCGGGGCAGCGGGCGGATTTCCTGCTGATCGACCGGGATATTTCCACGTCAAGTCCGGTCGAGCTTCGCGGGACGCAAGTGCTGGAGACGTGGATCGGCGGCAAGCGGGTCTATGTGAAGGGGCAGTAGCGGCGGCCAACATGGCGTCATCCCGTTCAATGCCGGCCGTTCAATACTCGCCGCTCAATGCTGGGACGACGACAGGATCAAAGCACAGCCCCCGCCGCGTTGAACGCTTCTTCCTCCGTCTCCGGCAGCGGCGGCTGGACCGGCTTGTCGCAGCCCTCTTCCTTCATATGCGCCCGCAGCGCGTCCTTGCGCCCCAGATTCCATCGCGCCAGCGGTACGCCAAGGGGCCGGAACTCCGCGCGGTCGAACAGCTCCACCACATAATTCCTGCAGAGATTGTCCACCTGCTCGAGCGTCAGCATGCCGAGGTTCATCACCATCGGCTTGCCCGGCACGCCGTTGCGTCCCCGCACCAGGTCCGTCACGTAAAGCCCGCCGCGCGGGTCGACCAGCACGACATCGGCCCTGGAAGCGTCGATCATCCTGTGGCTTGCGGCATAGGGCGCAACGAAGCCGTGCGTCCGCCACACGAGAAAGGCGCTGCTGAGCAATGTTATGGCCGCGCCCAGGAACATGGGGCGCATGGCGCCGGTCCGGAAACGCGCCCAGCCAAGGCCCGCCAGCAGGCAGAAAGGCCCGATGAAGCCATGGGCGTAGCGATAGCCCCAGCCATAGCCCTGCGCCAGGGCGAGGGCGCATCCGGCGAAGCAGCCCAGCGCCAGCGGCAGCGCGATCTCCTGCCCCCGGATCGCCTTGCGCCAGCGCATCGCGAAGACGCCCAGCGTCGCCAGCGGCACCATCAATATATTGTTCCAGGCGGCAAAGCGGCTGAGATTCACCAGCGGCTGCCAGCGGTCGCCCAACCGCTCGAACAGGCTGCCCACCTTGTCCGCCACGCCTGCGGAAGGACGCACGTCGGTCGGCTGCCCCAGCACATGCGTCAGGAAGGCGGGCCATAGCTTCGCCCAGACTATGACGATGGCAGCCAGCACGAGGATGTGGAAGATCGCGACCTTCCACCGTTTCCCAAGCAGCATCCAGAGAATGAAGGGCGCGATGAAGATCGGCGGGAAATGCCATTGGTGCAGCCCCGCCGCCGCCAGCGCGACCACCCCGGCGCTCAGATGCCCGATCAGCCCGCCGCGCAGCACCAGCGCCAGCCAGATCATGTTGAGCGCGAAATGCCCGGTCATGGCGTAGGGCGTCATCGCCGTGACCCAGAGCTGTGCCGAAGACAGGCCCAGCAGCATCGTCACCCAGACCGCGTCGGGCCTGTCGGGGAAAAGGTGCAGCGCCACCCGCCACAGCGCGAACAGCCCCGCCATCAGCAGCACCGGCCCGGCCAGATTCGGGTCGCCCAATTGCCAGAACAGCGCCTGGATCGCGCTGTTCACCGGCAGATAGGCCGCGGTCCAATAATCCGCCGCGCCGAAGGGGGAGAAAAATTCGGGCATGATCGCCCGGCGATAGGCCTCCCACTCCATCGGGATCGGGCGGGCCAGGAAACCCTCCCGCATATAGGCGGCGGCGAAGCGGGCGACCTCCTCGTCGCGGGAGATGGAATAGTCCTGGAACAGCCAGTAATGGCCCGCCCAGGCGATCAGGCCGAACAGCAGCACCAGCGGCACCATTATGCGCGCGCGCGGCGCAGGCAGGCGCCAGCCCAGACCCTCCGCAAAGGGGGCGGCCAGCGTCAGCAGCAGCAATGCGCCCAGAAGCGCCGGAAAATCCTGATCGAGGAACAGGATGACCGCCAGGCTGATGCCCTGCCTGTAGGTCACATGCCAGAGGAAGGTCGCGCCCAGCCAGAGCGTCAGCCCGATCGCGCCCGCAAGGAGCAGACGGGTGGCACTGATGGGGCGCAACCGATTGAACATCAGCCTTCCTGCGGCAGCAGCGCCCGATTGACGAAAATGCCGTCCATCTCGACCAGCAGGGGGAAATGCCCCTTATTGTTGGCGAAGAAGGCGGAGGGGACGAAGCCATGCTCCGCCAGCCAGTCGATCATCGCGCGATAGCCGGTCCCGCCTTCATAGATCGGCCGGACCCCGAGTTCGGTCTGCACCCCCGCCATGTCGTGGAGCGCATCGCCTGCGCCTTCGCAGACGGACAGGTCATGCCCCTGCGTATCCATCTTGAGAAAGGGTCGGGTGAAGCCATGGGCGCGCTTCAGTTCGGGCAGCAGGCTTTCCAACCGGCGGCATTGCATGTCGACCGAGCGCGTCACCCTGTTGCGTTCGGCGAAGATCGCGTCCTGTTCCCCGGACGGCGTCTTCAGCGAACTGAACTGGTCGGCCGCCATGATGTTGAAGCTCGCCATGCCGTCGAAATCCGACAGGGCCATGTTGAACACATGCCATTTACGGTCGGACGAGGCATTCCGTTCCAGTTCGGAGAAGATGTCCGGATTGGGTTCGAAGGACAATATCGTGCCGTCGAAGCCCGCATCCTTGCGCAGCATCGTCGCATATTGGCCCCGGTTGGCGCCGACATCGAACACGCAATCGACCGCAAAGGCGCTCAGGAAACGGCGCAGCGCCTGGATTTCCGGATATTGATGCACCCGTCCCGCCAGCGCCAGCCGCACCGCCAGCGCCCGGTCGCGCAGTTCCCGGACATGGCGGCTCATTTCCCGGTCACGCTGCGGTAGATGGCGATGGTGGCCAGCGCCATGTCCTTCCAATTGCCCATTGAATCTCCATAGGTGCGCGCGCGCGCTCCCAAAGCCTGCCTGATGGCCGCGCTTTTTACGAGGGGCAAGAGGGCTTGCGCAAGCGCGGGCGCATTTCCCGCCGGGGTCCTGACGGCGACTTCCTCCGGCAGGCCGGCGAACATGCCTGCGTCCGACGTGACCATCGCCTTGCCATGGTGCAGGGCCGACAGGAAAGCGCCGCTGCTGTCGATATGCCGATAGGGGAAGACCAATATGTCCGCCTTCGCCATATGGGCGTCGAGCCGTTGTTCGGTCAGGAAAGCGAGATCGGCGATCAGCCGCTCGCCAAAGCCGGCGGCATGGACGCTGTCGAGCAGCGGGGCGATGTCCATGAACGGCTTGCCCGCCAGCACCAGTTCGAAACGATGCCCGGCGCGCCAGAGCGACAGGCACGCCTGCAGCAGCAGGTCGACGCCCTTATAGGGGCGGATCGTGCCGAAGAAGAGCAGGCGCGGCAGGACAGCGTCGGGCACCTGCGCCAGATCCTCCGTCCCGGCCGTCGCAAGTCGCATCGGCGGATGCGGCGTCACATGGATGCGTTTCGGATCGATGCCCTGCCGCTCCAGCGCGGTCCGCGTCGTCCCGCCATGGACGATCAGCGCGTCGAACATGTCGAGCAGGCCGCGATAGCCCCTGCCCTGCACCCCGGCGTCGGCATGATAGGCATCGGCATTGTGCACGGTATGGACCAGCGCGGTCCTGCCCTTCAACCGCCGCAACATGATCCGGTCGGCGGGCGCAAGCGGCAGCCATTGCATGTGCGCCACATCGGCCCTGGCCAGTGGGGCAAGGTCGCCCAGCGCGCAGCTGAGCCCATATTCCGCGGCCTTGAGCAGGCGGAAGGCCCGACCTTCGCCGATGCGCTGGCGCAGGGTCTCGCTCCGGCGGAAGAAGCGCGGCTCATAGCGATAGCCCTGCGGCACGATGGCATCCGTCTCCCGCATCGGTCGACCGAGCAGGGTGACGTCCACGCCCTCTGCCGCCATAGCCGCGCAAAGGCTGTCGTCATAGCGGCCGGTGAAGAGCGACGGATCGCACATCGCGACCTTCATGCGCGCTTCCCCATCAACTGGCGCAGGGAAAGGCCGTGGATGAATGCGGCGGCGAACAGGGTCAGCGTGTAGAGGATCAGGAACAGCAGGTCGAACCGCTCCGGCGCGAATATCCGGGCCAGCGGCACGCTGAGCAGCGAACCGGCGAGGAAGGGCAAGGACCGGCCGAGCAGCAGCGTGAACCGTCCCAGCGCGCCCTGCACATAGACGGACACGCAGATCAGGGCGAGCGCCAGCAGCGCCCCGCCGATCAGCAGCAGGTCGATCCGGTCGATCGCCGCGCGGCCGTCGAACAGCTTTGCGAACAGCCATTCGCCCAGCAGCAGCAAGGCCGCCGAAGCGGCGAGCGCGAAGAAAAGCGCCGCGCCAAGCGCCCGCACCATCAACTGACGCAGCCTTACGCCGTCGCCTGCATGAAAAGCGCGGGTGATCCGGGGCAAGGCCGCCTCCACGGTCGCCCTGACGAGCATGGAAAGCGAGCGGGACATCTTGAAGAAAAAGTCGAAGATCAACATCGGCCGCGCATCATGGGTCGCGGCGGCGATGGTGAAATAAGGCGCGTTATAGGCGAGGATTTCGGAAATGGTGAAGGCAGCCGATGCGCCGATGTCCCGCAGATAATGGCGCCTGACATGGCCGCCACCGACCCTGAAGGACAGCCAGTGCCGCGCCTCCATGCCGAGGCGCCGATGCACCAGGGCGATGGCATAGCCGATCACCGCCGCACTCACGCAAAGTTGCAGGGCGACGGAGACGCGCGGGTCCAGTCCTTGCAGGATGAACAGCAGCAGCGCGATGGTCATTACCCGGCGCAGGCAATCCAGCGCTTCCCAGAGGAAATTGCCGTCCACCGCCGCAAGCGCCCTTTTGGCGAGCAGCGCCGGCAGGTTGAGACAGGCGGAGAGGAAGAAGAGCAGGAACAGCAGCGGCATGCCCGTGCGCAATCCGCCCGCCGCCAGTGAAACCGACAGGATCGCCAGGCCGCCGACGATCAGCAGGCCAAGGAACAGGAACAGGACGCCCATTTCCTCCAGCCGGAATCCGCCCGCCCCGTCCTGGCCCGGTCTTGAATTCCCCGGCCCCAAATTCGCCGGCCCCAGATTCCCCGACCCCACATTCCCCAACCAATGCCGCCG
>NZ_JAINEZ010000026.1:0-58884 GCF_019873065.1 Sphingobium sp. PNB | reverse complement strand
TACGCTCGCGCCCACCCCTAACCCCTCCCGTTTACGGGAGGGGAATGTCTTGGATTGGCCATTTCCCGACATTCCGAATTTGTCCGCAGCGTGGCTCAGCGCTTCCCGTTTCTCGGAACGGGTCCTGCTATGGGATCACAACCGATCCGCCTTCATCGCGAAGATGGTTTCATGCGGCTGATAGGCCGCCATCCTGTCGAGCAATGCCTCGATCGCGTTGGCGTGGATCAGGATATTGGCATGTTGCGCGCGGATAAAGCCCGCCTCGACCATATGCTGGTTGAAGGCGATGAGTTGGTCATAGAAGCCCGCGACATTGAGCAGGCCGACCGGCTTGCGGTGATAGCCGAGCTGCGCCCAACTGATCGCTTCCCACAATTCATCCATCGTGCCGACGCCGCCCGGCAAGGTCACGAAGCCGTCGGACAGGTCGGTGAAAAGCTGCTTGCGCTGGTGCATGGTCTGGACGACATGCAGTTCCGTGCAGCCGCGATGGGCGACTTCGGCCCCGACCAGCGCTTCGGGGATGACGCCGATCACCTCCCCACCCGCTTCCAGCGCCGCATCGGCCACCGCGCCCATCAGTCCCAGCCGGCCGCCGCCATAGACGACGCCGATGCCCCGTTCGGCGAGGATGCGTCCGACATGGCGGGCGGATTCGACATAGGCGGGATCGGCCGGGGTGGCCGAGCCGCAATAGACAGCCAGTCTCTTCATAAATCCTTCATGTGTCAGGCCAGGTCTTCCAGCATCAACGCGGCCGTCGCCTTGGCGCTGCCGACCACGCCGGGAATGCCCGCCCCCGGATGCGTGCCCGCCCCTACCAGATAGAGGTTGGGAATGACGTCGTCGCGATTATGCGCGCGGAACCAGGCGCTCTGGGTCAACAGCGGCTCCAGGCTGAATGCGCTGCCCAGATGCGCCGACAGGTCGCGACGGAAGTCTGGCGGCGCATAATGGAACCGCGTCACGATGCGCGAGCGGATGTCGGGAATCAGGCGATGCTGGATTTCGTCGAGGATACGTTCCGCATAGGCCGGCGCGAAACGGTCCCAATCGATAGGCAGCTTGCCCAGATGCGGCACCGGGGCAAGCGCGTAGAAGGTCGAATGGCCCTCCGGCGCCATGCTGGGGTCGGTGACGGTCGGATGGTGCAGGTAGAGCGAAAAATCCTGCGGCAGCACGCCATAATCATAGATGTCGGTCAGCAGCCCTTCATAGCGCGGGCCGAACAGGATCATATGGTGCGGGATGCCCGGCCAGCTTCCCCGGATGCCGAAATGCAGCACGAACAGGCTGGGCGACCAGCGCTTGCGGGCAAGCTTCGCCGCCTGTTTCTCGCCCCTGGGATGATGGCCGATCAGGTCGCGATAGCTGTGCATCAGGTCGGCGTTGGAGGCGACGGCATCCGCCTCCCCCCGCCAGCCCGAAGCGGTGCGCACGGCAACGGCGCGGTCGCCATAGGTTTCGATCTGCACCACCGGATCGGCGAGGCGCAGCGTGCCGCCCAGCCGCTCGAAATGCGTGGCCATCGCCTGGACGAGGCGGTTGGTGCCGCCCTTGGCGAACCAGACGCCGCCATCCTTCTCCAGCTTGTGGATCAGGGCGTAGATCGAGCTGGTCTGCATCGGATTGCCCCCGACCAGCAGCGTGTGGAAGGAGAGCGCCTGCCGCAGCTTCTCATCCTTCACATGGGAGGAAACCACGGAATAGACGGAGCGCCACGCCTGATGCTTCATCAGCGCGGGCGCGGCGCGGACCATGGAGGCGAAGTCGAGGAAGGCGACCGAGCCGAGCTTGCGATACCCCTCCTGATAAACGCCGTCGGCATAGTCGAGGAAGCTTTCATAGCCCGCGACATCCTCCGGATTGAGCCGGGCGATCTGGGCGCGGAGGGCGGTTTCGTCGTTGGAATAGTCGAAATTCGTGCCGTCGCGCCAGTTGAGCCGGTAGAAGGGGGAGACGGGGACGAGGCTGACATCCTCCGCCATGTCATGGCCCGAAAGGCGCCACAACTCGCCCAGGCAATCGGGATCGGTGATGACGGTCGGCCCGGCGTCGAAGACGAAGCCGTCCTTTTCCCACATATAGGCGCGGCCCCCCGGCCGGTCGCGTGCCTCGACCAGAGTGGTGTCGATTCCGGCGGATTGCAGGCGGATGGCCAGCGCAAGGCCGCCGAAGCCCGCGCCGATGACGATCGCTTTCCGGTTCATCGGGTCCGGTTCATCAGGCGGGAGGGCTCAACAGGGCGCGCATGGCGTCCCTTATGGGCACGGGGGGCCGCCCGCACAAGATGCGGATGCGATCCCCGAGCGTCGAGCGGCCCGCATAGAAGCGGCCGATAAGGGAGGGATCAAGCCGATAGAAACGTTCGAAGATGCGCCAGCGCTGGTCCGGTCTGGCCGCGCCGAACAGCATGCGGCCGAGCAACCGGTAATAAGCGCCCTGCCGCCAATGGTCCCGCGCCCAACCGCGCGTGGCCTGGGCGAGCAGTTGCCCCTCCACCGGCCATTCATTCGCCAGGCGCAGCGCGAAGCGCACCGCATCGGGCAGGGAATAGCCGGTCATGGGCTGGAATAGCGCCGCCCTTGCCCCCAGCCGCGCGACCGGATCCTCCTGCGGCCAGAAGCGGTCGAAATCGCCGCCGTGGACGACCGGAAGGACGCCGCTCTCACTATGAACGACCTCCTCCACCTGCCAGTCCCGCGCCCGCGCATAGGCGGCGATCCGGGCGCCGAACATGGGCTCGTCGAGGTTCGGCGTGTCGCTATAATAGGTGTCCTCGACGAAGACGGTCCGTTCGTCCCAGGGCAGCAGATAGACGAAGCGATAGCCGTCCATCTGCTCGACCGTGGCGTCCATGATGACTGGGCGGGAAAGGCCGTGCGGAGCATGCAGGCGCAGGGTCTGGCCGACGAATTTCTGCCAGCCGCAGCGCAGGGCGGAAAGATCGCCGCCCCCTCTGGCGTCGAGCACGGCCTTGGCGCGGACGACGCGGCCGTCGGACAGGGTGACGCTGGTGGGCGTCAGCCCGGTGGCCTGCGCGCCGGTCAGCACGGCATCGCCAAGCCGCTCCCGGACGTGGGCGTCGAGGCGCGCCGAGGTGATGCTGTTATAAGGCACGGCAAGTTGGCGGCAGTGGCCGGGGAAGCGGACCTCATAACCCTCCGGCCAGCGATGGGCGATCAGCGGTTCGACCAGCCAGCGGTCCCCGGCGTCAACGTCGCTGTCGAAGAAGGACCAGATATGATTGCCGCCCAGCCGATCGTCGCTTTCCAGCAGCCTCAGGGAGACATGCGGGTGGCGCGCCGCGAGGGCGAGCGCGGTCAGGCAGCCGGCAAGGCCGCCGCCCACTATCGCTACGTCGCAATCGGTCATGGTCGCCATCGCACCCTTGTTAGGGGCTGCGCGGGGAAATGCACGGATTGATTTTCAGACCGGCATAGTATAGGGGGGTACCCTATGCATATCGTGGCGGATCGGGACAAGCTGCTGGCGCGGGTGCGGCGCATCGCGGGGCAGATCGGCGCCGTAGAACGGCAATTGTCGGGCGACGCGGGTTGTTCGGAAACGCTGCAACTCGTCGCCTCCGTGCGGGGTGCGGTCGGCAGCCTGATGGAAGAATTGATCGAGCAGCATATGCGCGAACATGTCGCCCGGCCGGGTATCAGCGACGCAGCGCGAGAGGCTGCGGCGGAGGAAATGCTGGCGCTGATCCGGCGCTACGGGAAATGAGCATGCACGACGACCATGGCCATGGCGGCCACCATCATCCCGAGGGCCATGATCATGTGCATGGCATTCCGGTGGCCAATGCGGATGATGGCGAGGAAAGCCATTATTTCGACCATATCTACCTGACGCGCGGACATGATGAGAATGCCCGCAAGACGATCTGGGTGGTGTGGCTGACGGCGGCGACCATGGTGGTCGAGATCGTCTTCGGCTGGCTGACCGGGTCGATGGCGCTGCTGGCCGACGGCTTCCACATGGCGACCCATGCCGGCGCGCTGGCGGTGGCGGCCGCCGCCTATGGCTATGCCCGGCGGCATGCGCGCAACCCGCGCTATACGTTCGGGACAGGCAAGGTGGGCGACCTGTCCGGCTTCGCATCCGCGCTGATCCTGGCCTTCACCGCCCTGTTCATCGCCGTCGAGTCCGTGATGCGCTTCTTCGAACCGGTGAAGGTGGCCTTTGGCGAAGCGACGCTGGTCGCGGTGATCGGCCTGGTCATCAACCTGATCAGCGCCCTGCTGTTGGGACACGACCATAGCCATGATCACGGGCATGATCATGATCACAGGCATGGCCATGCCGACAATAATCTGCGCGCCGCCTATGTGCATGTGCTGACCGACGCGCTGACGTCGGTGCTGGCGATCATGGCGTTGCTGGCGGGGCGCTATATGGGCTGGTGGTGGCTGGACCCCGCCGTCGGCCTGCTGGGCGCGGTGGTGATCGCGCGCTGGGCCTGGGGGCTGATGAAGGACACCGCCGCGATCCTGCTCGACACGGCCGAACCGGCGCTGATGGCGCGGATCAAGGCGCTGGCCGAGGCGGAAGGGGCGACCATCCGCGACCTGCATGTCTGGCGCATCGGGCCGCATGCCCATGCCGCGATCGTCAGCCTGGCTCCCGGCGCCGATGTCGCCGCCGTGCGCCGCCAGGTCCGCGCCCTGCCGCGCATGGAGCATGTGACGGTGGAGTGCGGATAACCGTCGCAGACTCCCTTACCGAAGAGATAATCCTTAAGAGTTAGAGCAGCGAAACCGCCGGGTTAAGGCGGCAATTCACCACGATGGCAGATCGGCACGGCTTGACTCGACTCGGGCGGCCATTCAATTTCCCTTACGGAAATCTATAAAATACCGTCGGAGAGGAGGCCTTATGCCGGTTGCAAAGCCCTTTGCGGGAAAGGTTTTTCACGCCCTCTTGATGGAATGTTTCGCTGAACAGCGAAGGCCCACCGCCGATGAAGTGGACTCGGTCGCCTCCAAAATCTGGCAGGACAGTCATGGATCGATGACCGGGCAGGATTGGCGGGATGTGGCAAGGGGAAGCGACGCCCACCGGCAGATGATCAATGCGGCTCTGATGGCGTTCGGGTCGGCTCCGGCGGAAATGCATAGGGAGATATCCTGACGCTCGGTCGATGTTGAAGCCAAGGCGGGGATGACCGGCGCGGGCTCCATCCTCATGATAGGGTTTGAATGGCGACTGTTCCCTATCAGCCATTGCGAGGCGCGAAGTAGACGCACCAGCCCGAAGAAAATTCTCCGTAGCATCTTGAAACTGAAATAGCTCTTCCTATTTCCCTCTTGTCCCGGCCTTCTCCCCCCTCCCGCCGGGACATCCCTCTTTGTGGCCCCGGCGTTCCCTTGCGCCGGGGCTGCTTTTTTAAGAGCATCGTGCGCAAAAGTGGGAACCGGTTTTGCGCTTAAACGATGCGACAACAAAAGCTTAGAGCGCGCGGCCTGCGTCTAATTTAACGCAGCGCGCTCTAGAGATATTGGGCCGCTACCCAGCCGCTTGCCCAGGCCCATTGGAAATTATAGCCGCCCAGCCAGCCGGTGACGTCGACCGCTTCCCCTATGGCGTAAAGGCCGGGGAGGTGACGCGCTTCCATCGTTTGCGAGGACAATCCCGCGGTCGAAATGCCGCCGATTGTGACCTCCGCCTTGGCGAAGCCTTCGGTGCCATTGGGCGTGAAGGGCCAGGCCGACAGGCGGCGTTCGGCGTCCTGCAGCTTGCGATCCGGGATGTTGCCCAGGTCGCCGGGAAGCGCCAGCCGCTCCGCCAGGGCGTCGGCCAGACGGTCGGGCAGGTGGCCGCGCAGGCATTGCATCAGCGTGGCGCGCGGCCTGCCGCGCTTCGCCTCCGTCAGCCAGCCTTGCGGCTGGTCGGGCAGGAGGTCGAGAGCGATGGAGTCGCCATGCCGCCAATAGGATGAAATCTGCAGGATCGCGGGGCCGGACAGGCCCCGGTGGGTGAGCAGCGCGGCTTCGCGGAAGGCGGTCTTGCCATGGCGTGCGATGACCTCGGTCGAGACGCCGGAGAGCGAGCGGAAGAGCAGCTCTTCGCCGCCGAGGGTCAGGGGCACCAGCGCCGGTCGGGGTTCCACCACCTTGAGCCCGAACTGGCGGGCGAGGTCATAGGCAAGGGCGGTTGCGCCGATCTTGGGGATGGAGGGTCCGCCGGTGGCGATGACCAGCGCCGGGGCCGTGGCGGTCCTGTCGCCATGGGTGACGCAGTACCGGCCATCGGCATGGGTGACGGCGGCGATGGCGTGGTCGAGCCGGATGGTGACGCCGCCCGCCTCGCATTCGGCCAGCAGCATGGCGACGATCTGGCGCGCGCTCTGATCGCAGAAGAGCTGGCCCAGAGTCTTTTCGTGCCAGGCGATGCCGTGGCGTTCGACAAGCCCGAGGAAATCCTGCGGCGTATAGCGGCCCAGCGCCGATTTGGCGAAATGAGGGTTGGCGGACAGGTAGCGGTCGGGCGCGGTGTGGATATTGGTGAAGTTGCAGCGGCCGCCGCCGGAAATCAGGATTTTCTTTCCCGCCTGGTCGGCATGGTCGATGACGAGGACGCGCCTGCCCCGCTGGCCCGCCATGGCCGCGCACATCAGGCCAGCGCCGCCAGCGCCCAGGACGATGGCGTCATAGGTTTCCGCTGGGGAAGCCATCAACCGGCGGCGAGCGCGTCCATGATCTGGCGGACGGGCGTGACGTCATAGCCGGCGGAGGCGGCCTGCTCGGTCAGCGCCGCCGGATGGTCGCCCGCGCGGGCGCGGGTCAGCGCCCAGAGCAAGGTGCTGCGCGTGCCGGAGCGGCAATAGGCGAGTATCTTGCCCTCGCCCGCCTGTTCCAGCGCGGCGGCCATGCCGTCGAGCTGCCAGGGCGCGAAGCCGCCATGGGCCACGGGGACGGCGGCATAGGCGATGCCGGCGGCCCTGGCTGCGGCTTCGATCTCCGCGCCGTTGGTCTGGCCCGGCTCCTCGTCGTCGGGGCGGTTGTTGATGATCACCGTCACGCCCAGCGCCTTGGCTTCCGCCACCTGATCGACGCTGATCTGCGGAGAGACGTAGAGGCTTTTGGTGAGCTGGCGGAACATGGGCGGGACTCCTTTTCGGGTCTCCTTGCGCTTGTGGGCGGCGGGATTCAAGAGGGTAGGCCACAGAGCAACATGCTCCTTCGCAGGAGCAGGTCAATTCCTCCGTTCTAAAGATAAGGGCGGATCGCCGCGAGGAAGGCGTCGCCATAGGCGTCGAGCTTGCGCTGTCCCACGCCGCTGATGTGGCCGAGTTCCGTGAGGCTCGTCGGGCGCTGCTCCGCCATTTCGCGCAGGGTCGAATCGTGGAAGATCACATAGGGCGGCACGCCCGCCTCCTGCGCCAGTGCGCGGCGGCAGGCGCGCAGGGCGTCGAACAGCGGATCGCCCACCGGATTTTCAGCGCTGCCGTTGCGGGCGCTCTTGCGGCGGCGTTCCCTGCGGGGCGGGAGGACCAGGCTGACCTCCTCCTCCCCGCGCAGGATCGGGCGGGCATTGGGGCCGAATTCCAGCCCGCCATGCTCGTTGGTCTGGAGCGCGTCGCGCACCAGCAGGGCGCGGGAGACGGGGCGCAGCAGCGCCGTCTCCTCTCCGTCGACGATGCCATAGACCGAAATCCTGTCATGGCCGCGCTCGCGAATCTTGTCGGTGACGGCGCCGGTCAGCACCTGCTCGATATGGCCGACGCCGAAGCTCTGGCCTGTGCGGTAGACGGCGGACAGGAATTTGCGCGCGGTCTGAGTCGCGTCGATGCTGGGCGGGGGATTGAGGCAATTGTCGCAATTGCCGCAGCCCGGCGGGGGATCTTCCCCGAAATGGCGGAGCAATATGGCGCGGCGGCAGGTGCCGGTTTCGACCAGCCCGCCCAGCGCCGTGATGCGGGCGCGCTCGCCCTGCTGGCGCAGGGGATCGAGCTCGCCGATGCGCTGCCGGGCGCGGGCGAAATCGTCGGCGCCCCAGAAAAGATGCGCTTCGGCGGGTTCTCCGTCGCGGCCTGCACGGCCCGATTCCTGATAATAGCCCTCGATCGACTTGGGCAGCGCCGCATGGGCGACGAAGCGGACGTCGGGCTTGTCGATGCCCATGCCGAAGGCGATGGTCGCGACCATCACCATATCCTCGCTGGCGATGAAGGCGGCCTGGTTGGCGGCGCGGACCTGCGGGTCGAGCCCGGCATGATAGGCGCGGGTCGGGCGGCCGGTCTTGCTGAGGGTTTCGGCCAGCTTCTCGGTCGCGGCGCGGGTGGGGGCGTAGACGATGCCGGGGCCGGTCTGGCCGGCGATCAGATCGGAAAGCTGGCGGGGCAGGCCATCGCGGGGATGGACGGCGTAGCGGATGTTCGGACGGTCGAAGCCCGCGATGATCAGGCCTTCGCGGGGAATGCCAAGTTGGACGAGGATGTCGTCGCGGGTGTGGTGGTCGGCGGTCGCGGTCAGCGCGAGACGGGGAACGTCCGGAAATTCATCGAGCAGCGGGCGCAGCAGGCGATAGTCCGGGCGGAAATCATGGCCCCATTCGGAGACGCAATGGGCTTCGTCTATCGCGAAGAGGGCGATCTTCGCGGCGCGCAGGAGGTTGCGGAACCCCTCCCCGCTGGCGCGTTCGGGCGCGACATAGAGCAGGTCGAGATCGCCATTGCGCAGCCGGTCCTGCGTCTCGCGCCAGTCGGCGTCGACGCTGGTGAGGCTGGCGGCACGGATGCCGACCGCCTGCGCGGCGCGAAGCTGGTCGTGCATCAACGCGATCAGCGGCGATATGACGACGCAGCAGCCTTCGAGCGCGACGGCGGGAAGCTGGTAGCAGAGCGACTTGCCCGCGCCGGTCGGCATGATCGCCAGCGTCGCCTGCCCCGCCATGATGCGGCTGACCACCTGTTCCTGCACGCCCCTGAAGCCGGGAAAGCCGAAAACATCGTGGAGGAGGGTCGGGATGTCGGGACGCATGGGAAGGGGCTGTAGCGCTTTGAGGGGATTGGGGCCAGCTTCCCACATGGTCATCCCAGCGAAAGCCGGGATGACCATGGAAGCTCAAGGCTCCAGCAGACAGCCCCAGCCCTTGCGATAGCGCGCCGTGCGCGAAGCAAGCAACGGAACCGCCGCGTTGACCGATTGCGATTCGGGCATGTCCTTCAACGACACGGCCCACATGCCGGGTTCCTTGTCGCCATGACAGCTTTCCATCGACCGGCCTTCCACATAGCGGCAGGAGCAGGTGACGCGCGCGCCGAAGCCCGCGCCGACCTGGGCATGGGCGCGAAGGGCGCTCCAGTTCCACGCCAGCAGCGCCAGCGGCAGCAGGGCCACCGCCAAAACCCCATAAATCCATTTCCGGCGACCGGACATGCTCCCCTTTCCCGCGCTCCATGCTAAGGCCGCGGCTTATGAGGCTTGAGCGGAACAGCGTAAAGCGCCTTGGCATGCCGGGCGGGATTTTGGCGATTCTGGCCGTGGCCGGGTTGTGGACAGTGCGCGCCGCCGGGCCGGAGCCGGTCTACCATGTCGCTGGCGATTCGGACGCGGACGCCGCCGCCCTGCGCGCGGCCATCGATCCTTTGTTCGAGGATGCGGTGGGCGAGACCCGGGCGCTGGTCGTCATGCACGATGGCGAAATCGTGGCGGAGCGCTACGCGCCGGGCTATGGGCCGCGGACGAAGCTGCCGTCCTGGTCCACGGCCAAGAGCGTGACGGCGGTGCTGATCGGGCTGATGGTGTCGGACGGGCGGCTGGCGCTCGATTCGCCGGTGCCGGTCGCGGCCTGGGGGCAGCCGGGCGATCCGCGAGGGCGCATCACCCTGCGGCAGTTGCTGGCCATGACGTCGGGCCTCGATCATGTCGAGGACAGGGAACCGCTGGCGGAGGCCGACACGATAAGGATGCTGTTCACCGACGGAGCGCAGGACATGGGCGCCTTTGCGGAGGCCAAGCCGCTTGCCCATACGCCTGGGACCGCCTTTTCCTATTCGACCGGCAACAGCGTCATCCTGGCCGACCTGATGGCGCGGATGCTGACCAACAGCACCGATCCCGACGTGCGGCGGCGGGCGATGCAGATGTTCATCGACGGGCGGCTGAAGATTCCGGCGCGCCTCGACAGCCTGGCGGTGGAATATGATGCGGCCGGGACGATGATCGGCGGCAGCTTCATGCATATGACGGCGCGGGATTATGCCCGCTTCGGGGAATTGCTGCGCAATCACGGGCGCGGCGTGGCGGGGCATCAGATCGTGCCGGAAAAGTGGATCGACTATATGCGCGCGCCCTCGCCCCGCAATGCCGCCTATGGCGCGCATCTGTGGCTGAACCGGGACAGCGAGGACAGCGCGCTGATGCCGGGGCGGGCGCCGCGCAGCCTGTTCGGCTGCGTCGGGCATGGCGGGCAATATATATTGGTCTCGCCGTCGCAGCGCCTGACGGTCGTGCGGCTGGGCATGTCGCCCACGAAGGCGGAGCGCGATGCGCTGAAGACGGGGCTGGCGAAGCTCGTCGGGCTTTATTCGCGGTGAACTGACCTCTATTTTCTTTGCGCAGGGTCGCTGGTTGGCTGGAATTGGCCGGACGGCCTCAGCCATCGCCACCTCTCAAAGCAGGAAATTGCCTTCGATCACCGTGCGGCAGGCGCCCGTCAGGATCACCCGGTCGCCTGAAAGCCGGCACGTTAAGCGCCCGCCGCGCTGCGATGCCTGAAATGCCGTCAGCCTGATCTTGTCGAGCCGCTTCGCCCAATAGGGCGTGAGCAGGCAATGGGCGGAGCCGGTCACCGGGTCTTCGTCTATGCCCGCGCCGGGAACGAAGACGCGGCTCACCATGTCGCTGTCCTCGCCGGGTGCGGTGGCGATGAGCAGCAGCGGCCCCGCCTTCTTCAGCGTCGCGAAGTCCGGTTCCAGCGCATGGATCGCGGCGGCATCGCGATAGACGAAGATCGCGAAGCCGCCCTCGCGCCACTGGGTTTCGAGGACGTCCCCGCCCATCGCCGCCGCCAGCTCCGGCAGCGGGCTGGGCGCGGTCGGCCAGGCCGGGAGCGAGAGGCCATAGCCGTCGCGGTCCCGCGACACGGTCAGGATGCCCGCTTCCCGCGTGCGGAAGCGGACGGCGGTACGCCCGCCCATCAGCACATGGCCACTCGCCAGCGTGGCGTGGCCGCAGAGCTTGACCTCCACGGCGGGCGTGAACCAGCGTAGCGCATAGTCCGCCTCCGGATCGTCGGGGGTGGGCACGGTGAAGGCGGTTTCGGACAGATTATTTTCCGCCGCTATCGCCTGAAGCGTCGCATCGTCCAGCCATCGGCCGAGCGGCATGACCGCGGCCGGATTGCCGGTGAAGGGAGCGTCGGCGAAGGCGTCGACCTGAATGATGGGCAGGCTGGTCACGGGCAATCCTTTGGTTTTCGGGCCATCATGACGATGCGTTCGGTGCGGGGACAGGGCCGGTCCGCCGAAAATGGCTTGGCGTCGCCCCGCTCCTCAGGCCAGGCCCGCTCCTCAAGCCAGGAGGGTGAGCGTGGTGCAGACCGCCAGCCCGACGATCAGGTTGAGCGGAATCCCGATGCGCACGAAATCGGAAAAGCGATAGTCGCCCGCCGCATGGACAAGGGCGTTGGTCTGATAACCGATCGGCGTGGCGAAGCAGGCCGACGCGCCGATCATCAGCGCGATCACCAGCGGACGCGGATCGGCGCCGAGTTGATGGGCGAGCGCGATGGTGAGCGGCGTGAGCAGCGCCGCGACCGCATTGTTGCTGAGCAGTTCCGACAGCAGAAGCGCGAAGAAATAGATGAGGAACACCAGCGTCCATGCCGGAGCGGCGGCGAGCAACGGCTCGATCCAGCCGACCATCAGCGCGACGCTGCCCGCCTGTTCAAGCGCCAGCCCGACCGCGAGCATGGCGAAGATCAGGATCAGCACGTCGCCGTCGATGGCGGCCCAGGCTTCCTCCGGGTCGATGCAGCGGGTGACGAGGATCACGCCCACGGCGATGAAGGCGGCAAGGCCGATGCCGATGAGATCGACGGCCGAGAGCAGCACCACCGCCGTCAGGGCAAGAATGGCGATCCATGCCTTTCGCGGGCGGAAGGCGCGGGTGCGGCTGATGTCGACGCCGATCAGATGGGAATTGTCCTTGAGCGAACGGATGCTGTCGTCGCTGCCCGCGATCAGCAGGCGGTCGGCGCCGCGCACGCGGGTTTCGCTGAGGTCCGGCCCCGGCAGGTGACGCGCCCGGTGGATGCCGATGATCCGCACCCGCAGCGCGTGCAGGAAGGGAATGTCGATCAGCCGTTCCCCGATGGACGGATGGCTGGGCGCGATCATCGCTTCGATGACGGTGCCGCTGCCCGGAGTCTCCGACGCCGCGGCCAGCCCGATTTCGAAATCGCCGGATTCGCGCAGGGTCATGATCGTCGCGCCGTCGGCATGGACCAGCAGGCGGTCGCCGGCGTGCAGTTCCTCTTCCTCTATCCCCCGGCGCCGTATCTCCCCAGCCCTCTTGAGGCCGAGCAGGCTGGCGGAGCGGCCGATGATCGACAGGGAGCCGACCGTGCGGCCGACGAGGTCGCTGTCGCGCGACAGGGTGAGTTCGGTCAGATAATCCTGCACATTGCCGCCATCCTCCCCCGCGATGGAGGGCGGATCGCCGGGAAGCAGGAAGGACAGGCCGGCCAGCGCGGCGACGCCGGCCAAGACCCCCGCCAGCCCATAGGGCGTGATGTCGAATATGCCGAAGGGCGCCATGCCCTGATCGGCGGCGATGCCCGCGACGATCAGGTTGGTCGATGTGCCGATCAGCGTCACGCAACCGCCCATCACGGCAACGGCGTTCATCGGAATCAGCAGCTTCTTCACCGGATAGCCGGTCGCCTGCGCCAGCTTGAACATGATCGGGATCAGCAGCACCACCACGGGCGTGTTGTTGAGGAAGGCCGAGAGGATGACCGTGCCGAGCGTGACTTCGGCCAGCGCCAGACGCGGGTGGCGCTGGGCGCGGGCCATGACCAGATCGGCAACGCGATTGATCGTCCCTGTGCGGATCAGCGCGCCGGAAAGCACGAACATCGCGCCCACCGTCAGCGGCGCACTGTTGGAGAAGACGGAGAACAGGTCCTTTTCGTCGAGCAGGCCCAGCACCGCGAAGGCGCACGCGCCGACCACGGAGACGACCGTGGGCGAATAGCGTTCGCGCACGAAGGCGACGAACATCAGGGCGAGGATGAGAAGTCCGATTTCCGCGCGATAGATGCCGATCAGCGCGGTGATGAAATGCATGCGTCTTGTGCCCCGGATCGCGTTTTCGCGTCCTGCCTGAACGAAATGGGCCAGCCATGGTTGCATGGCTGGCCCGTGTTCGCGGCTGAAGGGGACGTTTTGACCGTCAATCCATGGAAACCATGGTGACGCTCCCCAGGCTTACGCACTGCCGCTCGCCCTCCCGCGGGCGATCTGTGACGGTGATGTTACTGCAGATTGGCTGAGTCGTCTCGCGCAAATCCTGCCTTTATCGAAAGAATGGCTCGATTCGGCGCGTTATATTGCGGCGGTGAACGCGGTTCTCCTGCGGGCTCCTGCCCTTGCAGGAGCAGGGCGACGCCTGACTCAGCCTTCACCGCATTGCGCGCGGTGGAGCAGCTTCTGGTCTGCGAGCACCAGCGCCATCATCGCTTCCACCACCGGCACGCCGCGAATGCCGACGCAGGGGTCGTGGCGGCCCTTGGTGATGATCTCCGACGCCACGCCTTCGCGGGTGACGGTTTCGACCGGGATCAGGATCGAACTGGTCGGCTTGAAGGCGATGCGGACCTTGACCGGCTGCCCGGTGGAGATGCCGCCCGCAATGCCGCCCGCGTGGTTGGCGAGGAAGACGGGGTTGCCGTCATTGCCCCCGTCCATATTGGGCCGCATCGGATCGGCATTCTGTTCGCCGCGCAGGCGGGCGGCGGCGAAACCGTCACCGATCTCCACGCCCTTGACCGCATTGATGCTCATCATCGCGGCAGCCAGTTCGCTGTCCAGCTTGGCATAGAGCGGCGCGCCCCAGCCCGCCGGAACCCCGCTGGCGACGCATTCGACCACCGCGCCGAGCGACGAGCCGTCCTTGCGGGCGTCATCGACCAGTTTCTCCCAACGCTTCGCCGCTTCCGGGTCGGGGCAGAAAAAGGGGTTGCTGTCGATCTCGCGCGCGTCGAAGCGGCCATAGTCGATGGCGTCGCCGCCAATCTCGCTGACATAGGCGAAGATGTCGACATCGGGGATGACGAGCCGCGCCACCGCACCCGCCGCCACGCGGCTGGCGGTTTCCCGTGCCGACGATCGCCCGCCGCCGCGATAGTCGCGGAAGCCATATTTGGCGTCATAGGCATAGTCGGCATGGCCGGGGCGATAGGCCTTGGCGACCTCGCCATAATCCTTGGAACGCTGGTCGGTATTCTCGATCATCAGGCTGATCGGGGTGCCGGTGGTCCACCCCTCGAACACGCCGGAGAGGATGCGCACCTCATCCGGCTCGCGGCGCTGGGTGGTGAATTTGGAGGTGCCGGGCCTGCGCTTGTCGAGGAAGGGCTGGATGTCGGCTTCGCTGAGGGACAGGCCCGGAGGGCAGCCGTCGACCATCGCGCCGATGGCGGGACCGTGGGACTCCCCCCAGGTCGAGAAGCGGAAGACGCGGCCGAATGTGTTGAAGCTCATGATCCCTGCCCTTTGGGTGAGGTGGTTCGCCCTCACCCTCCCAGCGCTTCGCGCCGGGGCCCTCCCTCTCCCGACGGGAGAGGGTTTTGTTACTTGTCCAGCGCGATGTCGGGGGCGTCCTCGGCCTTCATGCCGATGACATTGTAGCCCGCGTCGACATGATGGACTTCGCCGGTCACGCCCGCCGCCAGGTCGGAGAGGAGATAGAGGCCGGCGCCGCCCACATCCTCGATCGTCACATTGCGGCGGAGCGGGCTGTTCAGCTCGTTCCACTTCATGATGTAGCGGAAATCGCCGATGCCGCTCGCCGCCAGCGTCTTGATCGGTCCGGCGGAGATGGCGTTGACCCGGATATTTTCCGGGCCCAGGTCCATCGCCAGATATTTGACGCTGGTTTCCAGCGCCGCCTTGGCCACGCCCATGACGTTATAATGCGGGATGACCTTTTCCGCGCCATAATAGCTGAGCGTCAGCAGGCTGCCGCCCTCCGCCATCAGCGCCCGCGCGCGCTTGGCGACGGCGACGAAGCTGTAGGCGGAAATGTTCATCGTCAGCAGGAAATTCTCCAGGCTGGTGTCGACATATTTGCCGCGCAGCTCGTTCTTGTCGGAAAAGCCGATGGCATGGACCACGAAATCCAGCTTGCCCCACTTCGCCCTGACCTCTTCGAAGGCGGCGTCGAGCTTTTCCATGTCCGACACGTCGCAGTCGATCAGGAAGTCGGAACCCAGTTCCTCCGCCAGCGGCCTGACCCGCTTGGCCAGCGCGTCGCCCTGATAGGAGAAGGCCAGTTCCGCCCCCTGGGCGTGCAGCGCCTTCGATATGCCCCAGGCCAGCGACTTGTCGTTCGCCAGCCCCATGATCAGACCGCGTTTTCCCGCCATCAAGCCTGTCATTTCGTCGTCCCATTCCCTTTGTCGGCCTGCGCGGCGGCCGCGGCTTCCTCTTCCGGGAACTCCGCCAGCGCCGCATTCAATTCCGCGCCAATTACCACGCCAAGCCCGACAAGGAAGAAGAAAATGAGGGTGATCATCACGCCGGCCAGGCTGCCATAGGTCATGTCATAGCCGCCGAGCATGGAAAGCGTGACCGGCAGCAGCAGGGTGACGCCGTACCACCAGAGCGCCGTGGCGATGGCGCCGGGCCATTTCGGGAAGCGCGGATCCTTGTACAGGCTGGGGGTAAGGGAAACATAGAGATAATAGAGCGCGACGCACAGGATCGCCATGGGCGCAAGCTTGGTCAGGCCGACGATCTGTATCGCCTGGTCGGCAAAGGGCAGGATCTGGTGCAGGAACTGGTCAATGCCGGTGATGATCACCTGCATGGAGAAGGCGAACATCACCGCGAACACGCTGACCAGGGTGATGCCGATGGCGGTCAGGCGATAATGCCAGAAGGGGCGCGTGCTCCTGGTGCCATAGGCGCGGCGCAATATGTCGCGGATCGTCTCTATGAGGCTGCCGACGGTCCACAGCCCGACCAGCCCGCCCAGCCAGAGCAGCGGCCCCGTGCGGGCGTTGAGCACATCGACGATCGGCTGGCGCACCACCTCCGCGACGCCGGGCGGCACCGTTTCCAGAAAGGCCCCGACCGCCGCCAGCCCGTCCTGCGACCGGCCGAAGATGCTCGCCACCGCCGCCGCCACGATGAAGAAAGGGAACAAAGTCATCAGCGAGAGATAGGCAAGGTTCCCCGCATGGATGAAACCGTCGCTATAGGTGCCGACCGCCACCCGCTTCGCGATTTCGAAGGCATGGCTGCCGGGGCGCACCCGGGCGATCTGGCGGTGGAACTTGGTGCGGGCTTCTTCGGTGAGCCGCTGGCGACGGGACTCCGGTGAATAGGGGGACGGCTGCGGCATTCCCCCCTAACCCCTCAAACGCCCAGATGGGTCCGCACGGCGCGGCTGTCCCGCCAGCCTTCCACCAGCGCCTTGATCGCCGGATCGTCGGCGGGCACGTCGATCAGCAGGGTGACGAGCTGGTCGCCGCGCTGGCCGTTCCTGCCGGTGAAGCCCCTGCCGCGCAGGCGGAGCGTCTTGCCGGAGGATGCGCCTGCGGGGACGCCCAGCATCACCGGGCCGTCGACCGTCGGCACCTTGACCTTCGCGCCCTGCACCGCCTCGTCCAGGGTGATGGGCAGGTCGAGCAGCACATTGTCGCCGTCGCGGTTGAAGAAGGGGTGCGGCTTCACCTCTATGGTGACGATCGCGTCGCCGGCGCCGCCGGGACCCTGCTGCCCCTTGCCGGAAAGCCGCATCTGCGTGCCCGTCTCGACCCCCGCGGGGAGCTTGAGGTCGATGGTCTTGCCGTCCTGGAGCGTGATCCGCTGGGGCGCGAGCGTCGCGGCGTCGACGAACGGGACGGCGAGGCGATAGGTGACGTTCGCGCCCTTCTGCGGCGGCGCGCCACGGCCGAAACCGCCAAAGCCCCCGCCCGCCGCGCCACGGCGGCCTGCGCCGCCGCCGAACAGGCCTTCGAATATGTCCCCGAAATCGGCGCCGCCTTCCTGGAACTCGAACCCGCCGCCCTGACCCGGCCGGCCCCGAAAGCCGCCCGCCCCAGCGCCGCCGAAGCCGAAGGGCGCGGTCGGATTGCCCTCGCCGTCGATCTCGCCCCGGTCGAAGCGCGCGCGCTTGTCCTTGTCCGACAGCAGGTCGTAGGCGCTGGTGACGGCGGAGAATTTCTCCGCCGCCTTGGGATTGTCCTTGTTCCTGTCGGGATGCAGTTCCTTGGCGAGCTTCCGATAGGCCGATTTGATCTCTGCCTCGCTCGCGCTGCGCGCGACGCCCAGGGTGGAGTAGGGATCAGCCATTGCCGCCAACATATCCTTTTGCATGAAAAACCGTTTGCGCCTTATGTGGCGAAAGGCGCGGCGTCGTTCAAGCGTGGGAAAGCCTTATCGACATGGCTTTATGAGGGGCGTACATCACCGCGCATGACCGATCCCTTCGTCCTGTTCGATGCCTGGTATGTCGAGGCGCGCGAAACCGAGATCAACGACAGCAACGCCATGGCGCTGGCCACCGCCGATGCGCGCGGGCGGCCTTCGGTGCGGATGGTGCTGCTGAAGGGGCATGGGCCGGACGGCTTCATCTTCTACACCAATTTCGAGGGGCGCAAGGCGGAGGAGCTGCACGTCAATCCCCATGCGGCGCTGCTGTTCCACTGGAAGTCGCTGCGGCGGCAGGTCCGGATCGAGGGGGCGGTGGGCCCGGTGGAGGAAGCCGCGGCCGACGCCTATTTCGCGACGCGCAGCCGTGACAGCCAGTTGGGCGCCTGGGCATCCGACCAGTCGCGCCCGCTGGAATCGCGCGACGTGTTCATGGCGCGATATGAGGAAGTCAGCCTGCGCTTCGAGGGCGGGCCGGTGCCGCGTCCCCCGCATTGGTCGGGCTTCCGCCTCATCCCCGAACGAATCGAATTCTGGCAGGATCGCGAACATCGCCTGCATGAGCGCCGCCTGTTCGAACGGACCGGCGACGGCTGGCGCGAGGGGCTGCTCTACCCCTGAGGCCGTGCTTTTCCGGCGCCGGACGGGGCGCGGAATATGATTCCTCATTCGTCTAACCCGATGACGGCAGGCGCGCGCCTTCGATTGCGGGCGCTGCGGGTGGCTGTTAGGTGTAGCCACCATTTGGGACAGACCATGAATGCGGTGCGCCCACGCGCCGGTTAAAGGAACGAGATGCGAAATCGACTGACGGCGTTCATCCTGACGGGCATGGTTCTGGGGGTGATCGTGGGCTTTGCCACCAATATCTGGGTGGGTGGCGACAAGGCGCTGGCGAAGGATGTGGCGGGCTATTACCACCTGCTGGCGGACATCTTCCTGCATCTGATCAAGATGATCATCGCGCCCCTGGTCTTCTCCACGCTGGTGGCGGGCATCGCGCATATGGGCGACAGCGCCGCGCTGGGGCGGATCGGCGGGCGCGCGCTCGCCTGGTTCATCATCGCCAGCCTGATCTCGCTGACGCTCGGCCTCATCTTCGTCAATTTCTTCGCGCCGGGCGAGGGATTGAACCTCGTCCGGTCGGGCGCGGATTCGGGCGTGAATACGGAGGCGCTCAACTTCCGCGACTTCATCCTGCATGTCTTCCCGACCTCCATGGTCGGGGCGATGGCGGAAAATTCGATCCTGCAGATCGTCGTCTTCTCCCTGTTCGTGGGCATCGCGCTGACCGCCATCGGTGAGAAGGGCAAGCCGGTCGTCACCGTGATCGAGGCGATGGTGGAGCTGATGCTGCAGGTGACAGGCTATGTCATGCGCGTCGCCCCCTTCGCCGTGTTCGGCGCGCTGGCGTCGGTGGTGACGACCGAGGGGCTGGGCGTGCTCAAGACCTTCGGCGAACTGGTGGGCGAATTCTACCTGTCGCTGATCGCGCTCTGGCTGCTGCTGTTCGCGGCGGGATCGATCTTCCTGGGGAAGCGGATGGTGAAGCTGATCCGCTATGTGCGCGAGCCGATATTGATCGCCTTCTCCACCGCCTCGTCGGAGGCCGCCTATCCCAAGATGCTGGAGCAGCTCGACCGCTTCGGCGTGCCGCGCCGCATCTACAGCTTCGTGCTGCCGCTGGGCTACAGCTTCAATCTGGACGGGTCGATGATGTATTCGACCTTCGCGACGATCTTCATCGCCCAGGCCTATGGCATCGACCTGCCGATCGCGACGCAGATCACCATATTGCTGGTGCTGATGGTGACCAGCAAGGGCATCGCCGCCGTGCCCCGCGCGTCGCTGGTGGTGGTCGCGGCGACGCTGGGGCAGTTCGACCTGCCGGTGGAGGGCGTGGCCTTCATCCTGGCCGTCGACCATTTCATGGACATGGGCCGCACCGCGACCAACGTGCTGGGCAATGCCATCGCCACATCCGTCATCACCAAATGGGAAGGCATGCTGGAGGTCGAGGAACCCGAATATGTGCCCCACCCCAAGGCGCCGGCGCATACCGCCGCGCACGGCCGAGCCGGGCTGGAACTGGCGCCCGACATGGTGGAGGAAGAGGAAAAGGGCTAGGGCGCGCTGCGTTGAATCGGGCCCGTTGCTGCCATAAGGCGTGCCGTGCGCCCGCGCTTGCGGGAACACGGCATGGTCCTTGGCTGAATTAACGCAACTTCGCGATGTTCAGCCCATCCTGCTTGGCGCGGGCCTTCACGGATTCCTCGCTGCGGGTCAGGGCCTTGGCGATGGCTTTCAGCGCCACGCCCTTCTTCGCCAGCGTGTGGAGCTTTTGCAGCTCGTCCGCCGTCCAGGGTTGCTTGTGACGCTCGAAGCGGTCGCCGGCCATCGGATTTCCTTCTAGAGCAGATTCCGATCCGATTGCATCGGCTCGACTGCTCTAAGTTTTTGTTTTGTCGCGTTTTCCGAGTCAGCAGATGATTCCATCTGCTTGGAAAACGCTCTAGGTGACCGCTCCGGCCCGCTCCCACCCGGCCACCCAAGGGCAGTATCCTATGTGTGGCCGGGTGGGGGAGCGGGCCGGAGCCGAACGGTTTCAGCCTCGCTGAAACCGCAAAAGACGTCAATCCGCGAAAGGATCGCGGACGAGGATGGTGTCCTCGCGCTCAGGGCTGGTGGAGACGAGCGTGACCGGGCAGCCGATCAGTTCCTCGATCCGCCGGATATATTTGATCGCCTGGGCAGGCAGTTCGGCCCAGCTCCGGGCGCCTGCCGTGGTGTCCTGCCAGCCTTCGATCGTCTCATAGACCGGTTCCGCCTTGGCCTGGTCCTGCGCATGGGCGGGCAGATAGTCGAAGCTCTGGTCCCCGATCCTGTAGCCGACGCAGATCTTCAGTTCCTCGAAACCGTCCAGCACGTCCAGCTTGGTAAGGGCGATGCCGGTGACGCCCGATACGGCGACCGACTGGCGCACCAGCACGGCGTCGAACCAGCCGCAGCGGCGCTTGCGGCCGGTGACGGTGCCGAATTCATGGCCGCGTTCGCCCAGACGCTGGCCGACGTCATTTTCCTGCTCGGTCGGGAAAGGACCGGAGCCGACGCGGGTGGTATAGGCCTTGACGATGCCCAGCACGAAGCCCGCGCCCGATGGGCCAAGGCCGGTGCCGCTCGCCGCCGTGCCCGCGACCGTGTTGGACGAGGTGACGAAGGGATAGGTGCCATGGTCGATGTCGAGCAGCGTGCCCTGCGCCCCTTCGAACAGGATGCGCCTGCCTTCCGCCTTCGCCTTGTTCAGCGTCAGCCAGACGGGCTTGACGAAGGGCAGGATGAAGCCGGCGATGTCGCGCAGCTCCGCCATCAGGGCGTCGCGGTCGATCGGCGCTTCGTTGAACCCGGCGCGCAGCGCGTCGTGGTGCGCGGTCAGGCGGTCGAGTTGCGGGCCCAGATCGTCCAGATGAGCGAGGTCGCAGACGCGGATGGCGCGGCGGCCGACCTTGTCCTCATAGGCCGGGCCGATGCCGCGGCGGGTGGTCCCGATCTTGCCCGCGCCCGAAGCATCCTCCCGCAGGCCGTCCAGGTCGCGGTGGAAAGGCAGGATCAGCGGGCAGGTTTCCGCGATCTGGAGATTGTCGGGCGTGATCTCCACGCCCTGCCCCTTCAGCTTCGCGACCTCGTCGCGGAAGTGCCAGGGGTCCAGCACCACCCCATTGCCGATCACCGACAGCGTGCCGCGCACGATGCCGGAGGGGAGCAGGGAGAGCTTGTACACCTTCTCGCCCACGACCAGCGTGTGGCCGGCATTGTGGCCGCCCTGGAACCGGGCGACGACGTCGGCGCGTTCCGACAGCCAGTCGACGATCTTGCCCTTGCCTTCGTCGCCCCATTGGGCGCCGATCACGGTCACATTTGCCACAGTTACAGTCCTCCGCCCGCCGCGCGGACCGGCCATGCCCTTCGACGGGACTCGGCATGCCGGTGGGATAGGGTGGACGCCCCGGTTGACGATGGCCGTCCTGTGCGGGGCGCGCGTTAGCGGGGCATGGCGGGCGCGTCAAGGCGAAGGGGTTACACTTTGATACAGCGGGATGGCTTTACGCGGCCGGCCGGTCTGGCAAGCTTCCGCTCGGGAACGCGAAAGGGCGGCTGAATGCGGCAATTGACGACGGGAGCGATGCTGGCCCTGATGCTGGTCGCATCGGGCAGCGAGGCGCAGGGCCTGCGCGAACGCTGGCGGGCGCGGATGGCGGAGGGGCAGCAGAATGCGCCGGGCGGACAGACCATGGCCTATGGCAAGGATGGCCTGCAGGTTCTGGACTATTGGCCCGCCCAATCGCAAAAGGCGCCACTGGTCGTCTTCGTGCACGGCGGCGGGTGGAAACGCGGGAGCAAGGACAATGCCACCGGAGCCGCCAAGGCCGAACATTATCATGGGCTTGGCTATGCCTTCGCCTCCGTCGACTACAGGCTGGTGCCGAACGCGACGGTGGAACAACAGGCGCAGGACGTGGCCGACGCGCTGGCCTTCCTGCGAGCGAAGGCAATGGACCTGGGCTTCGATGCGGACCGGATCGTGCTGATGGGACATAGCGCGGGTGCGCATCTCGCCGCGTTGGTGGGGACGGACATGCGCTATTTCGCCAAGGCGGGGCTGAGGCCGGATGCCGTGCGTGGGGTGATCCTGCTGGACGGCGCGGCCTATGATGTCGGCAGGCAAATGGCGGAGGGCGGGCGTTTCATGGCGGGCACCTATGAACAGGCCTTCGGCACCGATCCGGCGCGGCAGAAGGCGCTGTCGCCGACATTGCATGCCGGGCAACCCAATGCGCCCGGCTTCCTGATCCTGCATGTCGACCGCGCGGACGGCACGGCGCAGTCGGAGGCGCTGGCGGCGGCGCTGCGCAAGGCGGGAACGCCGGTGGAGATGACTGCGCTGGCGGGCCGGGGCCTGCGCGGGCATATGCAGATCAACCGGGCGATGGGCGATCCCGGTTATCCCGGAACCGCCATCGTCAACCAATATCTGAGCCGCCGCTTCGGTCAGTAAGGCCGGGGTTCTGCGCCGTCGAGCCAGTGGGAGCAGCGCAGCGTTTCGCCATTCTCCTCACCCGTCAGCGCGGCGATGGTCTGCCAGCCTTCGGCGCGCAACTGCGCCGCGCGCGCCGCGTCATGGTGCAGCGGCAGGAACAGGCGCTTGGGGGATTGGCCGCCGAAGCCCGCATCGATCAACGGATCGGGATAGAGGGAGAAGCCCATGGCCGGTTCCTCCGACCCGTCGGCGCGGATGATCGCATAGCTGCCGCCCCGGCCGATCTCTCCGGTGAAGCCGTCCGCGAAGATCGAGAAGCCGAACCAGTTCTGATATTCGAAGCCATGACGCTCGGTGGGGTCAAGCGTCAGGATGATGTCCCAGCCGATGGGCCTGGCGATGGCGCGCAGGCCGGCGATCCGGCTGTCGATGGCGCCGCCCAGTTCCGCGTTGAGCGCTTCCAGACGCTCCATCGCCGCGTGGAAGGGGCCGGTGCCCTCTATCAGCGGCAGATAGGCGGCGGCAGCCGGGCTGATCGCCGCGAGCGCGCCCGCATCCTTGGCGTCCAGCTCGGCGCGGACGGCTTCTATCTCTTCCGGGGCGAGAGGCAGCGGACCGGCGGCCAGCGTGTCGATCAGGTCCGGCAAGGTGAAGTCGATGGTGATGCCGGTGACGCCCGCCGCCTGCAGCGCTTCGATGGCGACGTTCACGATCTCCACGGCTGCGGCGACGCTGTCGCTGCCGATGAGTTCGGCGCCGACCTGGAAGCGCTCCCGTTCCGGCCGAAGCTGATTCGCGCGCAGGCGGATCACCGGCCCGGCATAGGACAGGCGCAGCGGACGCGGTGCGGCAGCCAGCCGGGTGGCGGCGATGCGGCCCACCTGCGCGGTCATGTCCGGACGCAGCGCCAGGCTGCGCTGGGATACGGGATCAATGGCGCGGACAAGATCCTGCGCCTTCATCGATTTCAGGCGGCCGACCAGCGAATCCTCGAACTCCGCGATCGGCGGCATCACCCGCTCATATCCATGGGCGGCGACGGTATCGAGCACGCGGCGCGCAAGACGCGCGGAAGCCTCTGCCTGCGGCGGCAGGCGGTCGGAAAGTCCTTCGGGAAGAAGGCCGGGCGGGATCGTGGTCATGGGCTGGCCTTTAGCGGATTATGCGCGCAAGGCCAGCCCGAACCATATCAGGCCCGAACCGGTGTCAGGCCCGAACCGGTGTCAGGCGAAGCGGAGGAGCTTCACCGTCTTGACGCCTGCCAGCTTGCAGATGTCGTTGAGGACGGTTTCATTGACCACGCCGTCGACCGACAGCAGCAGCACGGCTTCACCGCCCTGGTTGCGGCGGCCAAGGTGGAAGGTGCCGATGTTGACGTTCGCCTCGCCCAGAGTAGAGCCCAGGCGGCCGATGAAGCCCGGCGCGTCCTGGTTGACGATGTAGAGCATGTGCCCCGCAAGATCCGCCTCGACCTTGATCCCGAACAGTTCGACCAGGCGCGCCTGCGCATTGCCGAACAGCGTGCCGGCGACGGATTTGTCGCCGCCTTCGGTCTTCACGGTCACGCGCACCAGCGTCTGATAGTCGCCCTCACGGTCATGGCGCACTTCGCGCACGTCGAGGCCGCGTTCCTTCGCCAGGAAGGGCGCGTTGACCATGTTCACCGTGTCCGAATAGACGCGCATCAGCCCGGCCAGCACCGCGGCGGTGATCGGCTTCTGGTTGAGTTCGGCGGCATGGCCCTCGACCTCGACCGAGACGCTCTGGATGCGGTCGCCCTCAAGCTGGCCCACAAGGCTGCCCAGTTCTTCAGCCAGCGCCATATAGGGCTTGAGCTTCGGCGCTTCCTCCGCCGACAGGCTGGGCACGTTCAGCGCATTGGTGATGCCGCCGTCGAGCAGATAGTCGCTGAGCTGTTCCGCCACCTGGAGCGCGACATTGACCTGCGCTTCGTCGGTCGACGCGCCCAGATGCGGGGTGCAGATGAAGTTCGGCGTGCCGAACAGCGGCGATTCCTTCGCCGGCTCGGTCACGAACACATCGAGCGCGGCGCCAGCGACATGGCCCGAATCCAGCGCTTCCTTGAGCGCGGCTTCATCGATCAGGCCGCCGCGCGCGCAGTTGATGATGCGCACGCCCTTCTTCGTCTTGGCCAGATTTTCCTTGCTCAGGATGTTGCGGGTCTGGTCGGTCAGCGGCGTGTGCAGGGTAATGAAGTCCGCCTTCGCCAGCAGCGTGTCCAGATCGGCCTTTTCCACGCCCATTTCGACGGCGCGTTCCGGGGTCAGGAAGGGGTCGAAGGCGACGACCTTCATCTTGAGGCCCAGGGCGCGGCTGGCGACGATGGAACCGATATTGCCCGCGCCGATCAAGCCTAGCGTCTTGCCGGTGACTTCCACGCCCATGAAGCCGTTCTTCGGCCACAGGCCCTGCTGCGTCTGGGCATTGGCTTCGGGCAGCTGGCGGGCCAGCGCGAACATCAGCGCGATGGCGTGTTCGGCGGTGGTGATGGAATTGCCGAACGGCGTGTTCATGACGATCACGCCCTTGGACGAGGCGGCCGGGATGTCGACATTGTCGACGCCGATGCCGGCGCGGCCGATGACCTTCAGATTGGTGGCGTGGTCGAGAATGTCCTTCGTCACCTTGGTCGAGCTGCGGATGGCGAGGCCGTCATACTGGCCGATGATCGCCTTCAGCTCGTCCGGGGTCTTGCCGGTGATTTCGTCGACTTCGACGCCGCGCTCCCGGAAGATCGCGGCGGCGCGGGGGTCCATCTTGTCGCTGATGAGTACCTTGGGCATCTGTGTTTCCTTTGGAAATATGCCCGTCATCCCCGCGGAAGCGGGGACCCATCTCCCATAAGAAGCGTCAAGCGGGACGTTCAGGAGATGGGTTCCCGCCTGCGCGGGAATGACGGCTTCAAATAGAGATCAAGCAGCCTTGACCGTGGCGTAGGCCCAGTCGAGCCAAGGCCCCAGCGCTTCGATGTCGGCGGTCTCGACCGTCGCGCCGCACCAGATGCGCAGGCCCGCCGGGGCGTCGCGATAGCCCGCGACGTCATAGGCGGCGCCTTCCTTCTCCAGCAGGGCCGCGAAGCTCTTGATGAAGGCTTCGTCGGCGCCCTCGACCGTCAGGCAGACGCTGGTGGTCGAGCGGGAGGCGGGATCGGCGGCGAGATGGCCAAGCCAGTCGCGTTCCTCGACGATCCTGTTCAGCGCCGCCGCATTGGCGTTGCTGCGCGCGATCAGCCCGGAAAGGCCGCCGATCGACTTGCCCCATTCCAGCGCGAAGATCGCATCCTCGACCGCCAGCATGGAGGGGGTGTTGATCGTCTCGCCCTTGAACACGCCCTCGGCCAGCTTGCCCTTCGCCATCAGGCGGAAGACCTTGGGCAGCGGCCAGGCGGGGGTATAGGTTTCGAGGCGCTCGACCGCGCGGGGACCGAGGATCAGCACGCCATGGCCGCCCTCGCCGCCCAGCACCTTCTGCCAGGAGAAGGTGGCGACGTCGATCTTGGTCCAGTCGATCTCATAGGCGAAGACCGCGCTGGTGGCGTCGGCGAAGGTCAGGCCTTCGCGGTCGGCCGGAATCCAGTCGGCGTTCGGCACGCGCACGCCGGAGGTGGTGCCGTTCCAGGTGAACAGCACGTCATGCGCGAAGTTCACACCGTTCAGGTCGGGCAATTGGCCATAGTCGGCGCGGATGATCGTCGGATCGAGCTTCAACTGCTTGGCGGCGTCCGTCACCCAGCCCTCGCCGAAGCTTTCCCAGGCGAGCGTCGTCACCGGGCGGGCGCCCAGCATCGTCCACATCGCCATTTCGAAGGCGCCGGTGTCGGAACCGGGGACGATGCCGATGCGGTGGGTTTCGGGCAGGTTCAGCAGCTCGCGCATCAGGTCGATGCAATAAGCGAGGCGGGTCTTGCCGATCTTGGCGCGGTGCGAGCGGCCGAGGGAGTCGGCGCTCAGCTTGTCGGCGCTCCAGCCCGGAGGCTTGGCGCAGGGACCGGAAGAGAAATAGGGGCGCTCGGGTTTCTTGGCCGGACGGTTGGCGGGCTTTTCAGCAGGCGCAAGGGTGGCGTCAACGGCAGTCAGGTCAGTCATGTAATGCGTCTCCTTACAGAGAGCACGCGCGGCGTTGGGACCGCGTGGCCCGCTGGCCGCCCTAAAGTCTCCGGCCAAAGAGTCAAGTTGAATGTCTGGACGCGATGAACCGAGCATGCCGTTAACCCTTGGGCCAGCCGGACGTGGTAAATGGTCCCGTCATGATCGAGCGGGTTAGGGGGAAAGCGATTTTTCGCGGCCTGGCGCTGGCGGCCGCAGCGGCTGCCGCGCTGACGCTGGCAGGCTGCGGCGGCGACCTCGTCCCGCGCGGCCGGGTGGAACGCCCGGCAAGGCCCGCGAAGACCGCCCGGCCGGCCGCCCCGCCGCCCATGGAAGTGCGGCAGTGCATGGCGAAGCTGCAATCGCAATCCGTCCTCTTCACGCCCCTTCCGGACCAGAATTTCGGCGGCGGGTGCAGCGCCTATGGCAGCGTCAAGCTGCTCGACATCGGCGTGCCCGCGACCAATCTGGGGGCGATGACCTGCAATCTGGCGGCCAATTTCGCGGCCTGGGCCCGCTTCGGCGTGCAGCCTGCCGCCCGGTTGATCCTGGGGGCGGAGGTCGAGAAGATCGAGACGTTCGGCACCTATAATTGCCGGCCGATCGCGGGCAGCGGCAAGCTGAGCGAACATGCCCACAGCAATGCGGTCGACGTGTCGGGATTCGTGCTGAGCGACGGGCGGCGCATCACCATCCAGAACGACTGGAACGGCGACCGGCGCGTCCGCCAGTTTCTGGAGATCATCCACGCCAGCGCCTGCAAGCGGTTCCGCACGGTGCTGAGCCCCGATTACAACGCCGCCCATCACGACCATTTTCACTTCGACATGGGCGGCCGCGGCGGCTTCTGCCGCTAAGCGGAAACAGACACGCGGCGGCTTCTGCCGCTGAGCGGAAACGGGAACGCGGCGGCTTTTGCCGCTAAGCGGAAACAGGCACGCGGCGGCTTTTGCCGCTGGGCGGGCGGAAGAAGCGGGCCGAACTTAACTGCATTTAATCTTAACCGCCTTGGCTTTGCCGCCTTGGCCGCCTACCTTGGTGAAAATGACCAGAAAAGAAATCGAAGAACGCAAATTCCGCCCCGCCCGTCAGGAAGCCGCCGACGCCCGCAAGGGGGTGGAAACACCGCAGACCAGCAGCGCCGCCTACCGCCTGGCCTTTCAGGACACCGAATTCCTGCTGCGGGAGGATTTGCGGCCGGTGCGGTTCCAACTGGAATTGCTGAAACCCCAATTGCTGATGGACGAGGCGAAGATCGAATCGACCTTCGTCTTCTACGGATCGGCGCGCATTCCCGAACCGGAGCAGGCGCAGGCGCGCATCGACGCCGCGACCACGCCCGAACAGCGGCGGATCGCGGAAAATCTGGGCAAAAAGGCGCGCTATTATGACGAGGCGCGCAAGCTGGCCCGGATCGCGGCGCAATATCCGGTGAACGAGGCGGGATGCCGCCATTTCGTCGTCTGCTCGGGCGGCGGCCCCTCGATCATGGAGGCGGCCAATCGCGGCGCCGACGATGTGGGCGCCGCCACCATCGGCATGAACATCGTGCTGCCCCATGAACAGGCGCCCAACCGCTTCGTCACGCCGGAGCTGAGCTTCCAGTTCCACTATTTCGCGCTGCGCAAGATGCATTTCCTGCTGCGGGCGCGGGCGCTGGCGGTGTTCCCCGGCGGCTTCGGCACGTTCGACGAGATGTTCGAACTGCTGACGCTGATCCAGACCGGCAAGATGAAGCCGATCCCGATCCTGCTGTTCGGGCGCGAATTCTGGACGCGCGTGGTGGATTTCGAGGCGCTGGCGGACGAAGGCGTGATCTCTCCGTCGGACCTCAACCTGCTGACCTGGGTGGAAACGGCCGAGGAAGCGTGGAAAGCGGTGCAGAGCTTTTACCAGGATTCGGAAGCGCCGGGCTGCGGGTGATGCGCGTCGCGCTCCTGCGCGCGCAGGAGCGTGGTCGGGATTGGCTGTCGGGAAGTAGGCCATGGCCCTTGCCCTGCCCGCCGCACGGGACTAGGGCCCGGCCATGCGCGCCGATCTCGCCCATGTCGACACCTGGATCTTCGATCTGGACAACACGCTCTACCCGGCGAAGGCGGACCTTTTCGCGCTGATCGACGTGAAGATGGGCGAGTTCATCCAGGGCCTGCTCGGCTGCGATCCGGTCGTCGCGAAGGAAACGCAGAAGCGCTATTTCCTGGAGCATGGCACCACCCTGTCCGGCCTGATGCACCATCATGGGATCGAGCCGCACGCCTTTCTGGACTATGTCCACGACATTTCCATGGACCGGCTGGAGGTGGACGAGGCGCTGAACGCCCATATCGCGGCGCTGCCGGGGCGGCGGCTGATCTTCACCAATGGCGACGGCGCCTATGCGACGCGGGTGCTCGACAAGCTGGGCCTGACCGGCGCGTTCGAGCTGATCCACGACATCCATGCCTGCCAATATGTGCCCAAGCCCGATCCGTCGGGCTATGCCGAACTGTGCCGGGTGCACCATGTGGAGCCGGGCCGCGCCGCCTTTTTTGAGGATATGGCCCGCAACCTGCGCCCGGCCAAGGCGATCGGCATGACCACCATCTGGGTCAATAACGGGTCCGAGGCGGGCAATCACGAGCATCATCCCGACTTCATCGACTTCGAAACCGACCATCTGACGCCGTTTCTGGCGGATATTTTTGGGGAGCAGCCATGAGCAACGAACTGATCGCGACCATCGACGCCGCCTGGGAGGACCGGGCCAATGTCAATCTCCAGACGCAGGGCGAGGTCCGTCAGGCGGTGGACAGGGCGCTTGCCCTGCTGGACAAGGGCGAACTGCGCGTGGCGGAGCCGGCCGCTGAAGGCTGGCAGGTCAATCAATGGGCGAAGAAGGCGGTGCTGCTGTCCTTCCGCCTCAACGACAATGTCATGATCGACAACGGGCCGGGCGCGGGCCACTGGTGGGACAAGGTGCCGAGCAAGTTCGCGGGTTGGGACGAGGCGGCCTTTCGCGCCGCCGGTTTCCGCGCGGTGCCGGGCTCGTTCGCCCGCGCGGGCGCGCATATCGCCAGGAATGTGATCCTGATGCCGAGCTTCGTGAATATCGGCGCCTTCGTCGATGAGGGCACGATGGTCGACACCTGGGTGACGGTGGGAAGCTGCGCGCAGATCGGCAAGAATGTCCATCTGTCGGGCGGGGTCGGCATCGGCGGCGTGCTGGAGCCGTTGCAGGCCGATCCGGTGATCATCGAGGACGACTGCTTCATCGGCGCGCGGTCCGAAGTCGTGGAGGGCGTGCGCATCGGCAAGGGTTCGGTGCTGTCGATGGGCGTGTTCATCGGCATGTCCACCAAGATCATCGACCGCGCCACGGGCGAAGTGTTCATCGGCGAAGTGCCGCCCTATTCGGTGGTCGTGCCCGGCTCGCTGCCCGGCAAGCCCCTGCCCGACGGGACGCCGGGGCCGAGCCTTTATTGCGCGGTGATCGTGAAGCGGGTCGACGCGCAGACGCGGTCGAAGACCGGGATCAACGAGCTGCTGCGGGATTGAAGGCACATCGTCATTCCGCCCAGGCGGGCCTGCGAAGCGCGATTTCCTGCGCGCCGGTGCTCGGAAATCACGCTTCTCGGCTCCATCTGAACGAAATGGCGACGTCCCTTTAGACTCTCTGGATAGAAGTGGCATGAACGCCTAAATAAGCCCCCATGCCGCCATCCACGCCCGACAATTCGCCTCTGCCGCCCGTCTGGGCGACGATGCGGCGCTTCTTTCCCTATCTCTGGCCGGCCGACGCCCCGGCCCTGCGGCGGCGCGTCGCCGTTGCCATGGCGCTGGTGCTGGTGGCGAAGGTCGTCAGCCTTGCCATGCCCTTCGCCTATAAGGGCGCGATCGACCGCATGGCGCCGGGCATGGAATCCGGCGCGGGCCTCGCCATCGCCTTGGTCGTCGCCTATGCGGGCGCGCGCTTCGGCAGCGTGCTGTTCGACAATCTGCGCAACGCCATTTTCGAGCGGGTCGGGCAGGAAGCCGGACGGCGGCTGGCCGACGATGTGTTCGTCCACCTGCACCGGCTGTCGCTGCGCTTCCATCTCGACCGGCGTACCGGCGCCGTCACCAAGATCGTGGAGCGCGGCACCAAGAGCATCGATACGATGCTCTATTTCCTGCTGTTCAACATCGCGCCGACGGTGCTGGAACTGGCGGCGGTCTGCGTCATTTTCTTCGTGAAGTTCGGAGCTGGGCTGGTCGCGGCGACGCTGGCGATGGTGGCGCTCTATATCTGGTTCACCCGGACCATCACCGAATGGCGCAACCAGCTTCGGCGCGACATGGTGGACATGGACACCAATGCGGTCGCCCATGCCGTCGATAGCCTGCTGAATTTCGAGACGGTCAAATATTTCGGCGCGGAGGAGCGCGAAGCCACCCGTTACGGCAAGGCGATGCGGCGGTACGCCGACGCGGCGGTGAAGTCGGAAAACAGCCTTGCGTGGCTTAACATCGGCCAGTCGCTGATCACCAACCTGATGATGGCGGGGGCGATGGGCTACACCGTCTGGGGGTGGAGCCACGGGCAGTTCTCGACCGGCGACGTAGTGCTGGTGAACACGCTGCTGAGCCAGCTTTTCCGGCCGCTCGACCTGTTGGGCATGGTCTATCGCACCATCCGCCAGGGGCTGATCGACATGGAGGCGATGTACAGGCTGATCGACACGCAGGCGGAGATCGGCGACGCGCCGGACGCCCCGATGCTGCATGTGGAGGCGGGCGAGGTGCGCTTCGACCATGTGCATTTCGGCTATGATCCGGAGCGGGAGATATTGCACGGGGTGAGCTTCACCGTGCCCGCCGGCAGGACATTGGCGATTGTGGGGCCTTCGGGCGCGGGCAAGTCCACCATCGCGCGGCTGCTGTTCCGTTTCTACGACATACAGGGCGGGCGGATCAGCATCGACGGTCAGGATATTGCCGCGGTGACGCAGCAGTCCCTGCGTTCAGCGATCGGCATCGTGCCGCAGGACATGGTGCTGTTCAACGATACGGTCGGCTATAATATCGGCTATGGGCGCGAGGGCGCGACGCAGGAAGAGATCGAGGCGGCGGCAAAGGCTGCGTCGATCCATGATTTCATCATGGGCCTGCCGCAGGGCTATGAGACGCGGGTGGGCGAGCGGGGATTGAAGCTTTCCGGCGGCGAAAAGCAGCGGGTGGCGATTGCGCGAACGTTGCTGAAGGACCCGCCGGTGCTGGTGCTGGACGAGGCGACCAGCGCACTCGACAGCCGGACCGAGACGGAGATTCAGGACGTGCTGCGCAGCATCGCGCGCAAGCGCACGACGCTGATCGTCGCGCACCGGCTTTCCACCGTGGTCGATGCCGATGAGATCATCGTCATGGAGAAGGGCCGCGTGGTCGAGCGCGGGCGGCATGGCGATCTGGTGCGGGCGGACGGGCTTTATGCGGCGATGTGGGCGCGGCATCTGCGCTGTTTTGCAACGGCTAAGTCAGAAGCTCGCTGCGCTCGCACCCACCCCTAACCCCTCCCGTTTACGGGAGGGGAATGTCTTGGATTGGCCAAATTCGGCCGTACCCCGTTCAACGCTCCTTGGTCGCGCTGAACTTGACCTTGGGGTGCCGCTCCTGCTGATAGCCGATGTCCCAGGCGCTCTTCGCCATGAAGACCAGGTTGCCGTCGCGATCCTTGGCCATATTGGCGCCGTTGAACGACACCAGGTCCCTGATCGCGGCGTCGTCCCCCGAAATCCATCGCGCCGTGTCGAAGGGCGAAGCCTCCAGCCCGGCCGCGACCTTATATTCCGCCTCCAGCCGGGAGATCAGCACGTCGAGCTGCAACTGCCCGACCACGCCGACGATCCAGTTCGATCCGATTTCCGGATAGAAGACCTGGATCACGCCCTCTTCGGACAGGTCATCCAGCGCCTTGCGGAGCTGCTTCGTCTTGGTCGGGTCCTTCAGCGCCACGCGCCGCAGGATTTCAGGCGCGAAGTTCGGCAGGCCGGTGAAGCGGACCCCGGCCTTCTCGCTCAGCGTATCGCCGACGCGCAGCGTCCCATGGTTGGGAATGCCGATGATGTCGCCCGGAAAGGCCTCGTCCGCAATCTCGCGGTCCTGCGCGAAGAAGAGGATCGGGGAATGCACGGCGATCGGCTTGCCGCTGCCGCTTGGCGTCAGCTTCATGCCCCGCCGGAACTTGCCCGAACAGAGCCGCATGAAGGCGATCCGGTCGCGATGCTGCGGGTCCATATTGGCCTGGACCTTGAAGATGAAGCCGGTGACTTCGCTATTCTCCGGCTCGACGGGCGCAGGCTCGGCGGGCTGGGCACGCGGCGGCGGCGCATGGGCGGCCAGCGCGTCGATCAGTTCGGTCACGCCGAACAGCTTGAGCGCCGACCCGAAATAGACCGGCGTCAGGTCGCCATGGCGATAGGCGGCAAGGTCGAAATCGGCATAGCCGCCCACCGCCAGTTCCGCCTCCTCCCGCAGCCGCGCCAGCCCCTGTCCGGACAGATGCCCGGCCAGAGCATCATCGTCGATGCCGGAGAAGGAGGCTTCCTTCCCCTCAAATTCCTTGCTCGCGCCCGAAGGCTGGCGCAGGCGGTTCCGGGCGAAGTCGTAAATCCCCTCGAACTCGCCGCCCATGCCGACCGGCCAGCTCATCGGACACACGTCCAGCGCCAGCGCGTCCGCCACTTCATCCAGCAGGGCGAAGGCGTCGCGCCCTTCACGATCCACCTTGTTGACGAAGGTGATGATGGGGACGTTGCGCAGCCGGCACACCTCGAACAGCTTGCGCGTCTGCGGCTCGATGCCCTTGGCGGCGTCGATCACCATCACGGCCGAGTCCACCGCCGTCAGCGTGCGATAGGTGTCCTCGGAAAAATCCTCGTGCCCCGGCGTGTCGAGCAGGTTGAACGTCACCCCGTCGCGTTCGAAGGTCATGACGGAGCTGGTCACGGAAATGCCGCGCTGCTGCTCGATCTTCATCCAGTCGGACCGCGCGCGCCGGTTCGCCCCGCGCGCCTTGACCTCCCCCGCCAGATGGATCGCGCCGCCTTCCAGCAGCAGCTTCTCGGTCAGCGTGGTCTTGCCCGCGTCAGGGTGCGAGATGATGGCGAAGGTACGGCGGGAAGGAATGCTCATGGGCGGCCCATATAGCGATTCTTTGCCGCCGCGCCAGTAAGGCCGTTTTTGGAAGGCAACTCGAATTCAGCCGCCCACCACCGTCACGTCCATCCGGAAGGCCCGTTCCTTCCCCGGCGCCAGCCGCATGATCCCCTGCTTCTCCCAAACATCTCCGGTAAAACCCACCGGATCGGCCATCCCCGCCCAGGGTTCCACGCAAAGATAATGCGCCCCCGGCTTTTGCCACAGCCCCAGCCAGGGCGTATCGGGAAAATCGATCCTCAGCCCCTTGCCGCCCGGCACGCCCCAGAACAGGCTGCGGCTCTCCAGCCGGTCCCAGACCAGCGCGTCGCCCTCAAACATCGCATGGGTGGGCACCAGCACCTGGCCATCCACGGGTGAAGCAATGCTTTCCCGCGCGATCAGGCCCGGCTCGTCCCCCACCTTGCGGATCGGCGCGGGTTCCGCCTTCTCGAACAGCACCCGGTGATCCTCCGCCGCCCCGCCATAGGGCAGCGGCCATGCAAAGGCAGGATGATAGCCGAAGGAGAAGGGCAGGTCGCCCTCGCCGATATTGGCCACCGTCGCCTTCATCCGCAGCGCCGCTCCCTCGACCGCGAAGCGCATGTCCAGCCGGAAGTCGAAGGGATAGACCGCCCGCGTCTCCGCATCCGCCTCCAGCCGGAAGGTCACGGCCTCGCCGCTCCGCTCCACCAGCGCGAAAGCCCTGCGCCGCGCAAAGCCATGCTGCGGCATCGCGTAATCCTGCCCCTCGAAGCGATAGGCATCCCCGCGCGATCGCCCGACGAAGGGGAAGAGCAACGGCGCGTGTCCCGTCCACCAGCGCGGGTCCGCATCGGTCATCAACTCGCGCCCCTGCCGGTCCTTCAGCGACCAGAGCTCCGCCCCCAGCGGGTTGACGACGGCGCTCAGATCGCCTGAACCGATGGTGATGAATTCGTCCGCCATATGCTGCAATCTCCTTGCCGTCCGGCATAGAGCGATTTCCCGGCGACCGGAACCGACCGCCGGTCAGGAAATCGCGGAAAAGAAAGAGTCCGGAGCGGCCAGGCCGGCGCGGAACCACGCCCAGTCTCAAGGGGTTGAAGAAGCAGCAGGGAGAAATCGGATGAAATGGATCGGCGTGGCTGCGCTGCTGCTCTGTTCGACGGGCGCTCTGGCGCAGGAACAGGAGAAGAAGGACGACACGTTGAAGAAGGCGGGCACCATCGCGACCCAGCCCGCGCGGGATGTCGGCATCGACAAGGACAAGATTCCCGATGTGCTCCAGCAGGCGGTCGAAGACCCCTATAAGCGCCCGCCCTTGCGGAGCTGCAAGGCGCTCAAGACCTCGCTCGACGAACTCAACGCGGTGCTTGGCCCCGACTTCACCGTGGGGCAGAAGGCGAATGAGAACCGCACCGGCAAGATAGCCGAAGCCGTCGGCAAGACGATCGTCAATTCGATCATCCCCTTTCGCGGCCTCGTGCGGGAGATCAGCGGCGCCGCCCCTGCCGAGCGTCGTCTGGAAGCCGCCGTCACCGCCGGCATAGCCCGGCGCGGCTATTTGCGCGGCCTGGCCGACGCCAAGGGTTGCAAGATCATGAGTCCGCCGCCGACGGCGCAGGAAAAGGCCGACGAGCCGAAAAAATAAGCCATAGCGCGAAGACAGCCTCCGCCAGCACCGCCGCGATGTCCGCCTGAATCACCGTCGCGTCGGCCAGATCCGGCGCGATCAGCGCCATCAGGCGCGCCACCGCCTGTACCGAGCCGCCGAACATCAGCGCCGCGCCCAATGCGCGGGGAAACCGCCGCGAGCGGAAAGCCAGCAGACCGATCAGCAGCAGATACAGCCCCAGGAAGATGCGTGCGACGTGCTGAACCTGATCCCGCAGCAGCAGCGCCAGTTCCACGAGCGAATAGGTCTGCGCCATGCCGATGCCCGGATGCGGCGCCCAGTCCAGCAGGATGAGCGGCGCGATGGAGAGAAGGCTGCCTGCCCCCAGCGTCGCAATGCCGATGACGGAAAGCAAAGCCGCCATCCGCGCAACATGCCTCCCGCCCGGCGCGAACAGCGCATAAAGCAGTACGGTCGCCCCCAGCATGGCGCAGGCCATCGCCAGATCGGTCGCCTCCGCCGCGCGATAGGCCCAGGGAAAGTCCTTTATGTTCCGCGCCGTTTCCGGCCCGGAACCGGGCACGACCAGAGCGGCGCGGATCATGGCCTCACCCACGCCGCGCGCCGCCATGCCGCCGAGAAGGAAGAGACCGGCAAGCCGCGCTTTCCCCTCGATCCCGGCGAACAGCCTCATCCCCGCAGAGTGCCGCCCAGCTTTTCCGCCGCCTTCACCACGGCCGCGCTGATCGCGTCCAGCTCTTCCTGGGAAAAGCTCTTGTCGCCGGGTTGCAGCGTGATCTCGACGGCAAGGCTCTTCTTGCCCTCATCCACGCCGGGGCCGACGAAGACGTCGAACAGCCGCGCGTCAACGATCGCTTTCTTGTCCGCGTTCCTGACCGCACGGACCAGTGCGTCGGCTTCGACAGTCTGATCGACGAGGAACGCGAAATCGCGTTTCACCGCCTGCAAGGCTGGCGGCGCATAGGGCGGGCGCATGAAGCCGCTGGCCCGTCGGGCGGGGATCGCGTCGAGGAAGATCTCGCCCGCGACCACCGCGCCGGTCAGCCCGAACTGCCTGGCGAGGCTGGGATGCAGCACGCCGAACTCCGCCAGAACCGTTTTCGGCCCCAGCCGCAACGTGCCCGACTGGCCCGGATGATAGGCGCCCGAGGCCTCGCCGAAGCTCTGGAGATTGGCGACGGGCGCGCCCGCGGCGGTGAGCAGCGCGATCGCCTCGCCCTTGGCGTCGAAGGCGGAGAAGGGCTGCGCCTTCCCGGTCTGCCAGCCCCGCGCCACCTTCTCGCCCGCCAGCACGAAGCCGACGGTCGGCCGCTCCTTGTCCGCCAGATAGCGGCGGCCCAGTTCGAACAACCGCACCGAAGCCGCGCCGCGGTCCACATTCCGCCGCGTGGCCGAAAGCAGGCCGGGCAGCAGGGAGGGGCGCATGACCTTCAGATCCTCCGAAATCGGGTTGGCGAGGGTCCATGTCCCGCCGCCGACGGCAGCGGCCTCCCTCTCCGAAATGAAGGACCAGTTGACCGCTTCGGCCAGCCCACGCGCCGCCGCAGTCCGGCGCACGCGCCGTTCGATGGCCTGTTCCGGCGTGGCGGTCGGCTTGGCGACGCCGGGGGCGCGGGGCAGGGGGGTGGAGGGCACCTGATCCAGCCCGACGATGCGCACCACCTCCTCGACGATGTCGGGCCAGCCGTCGACATCACGCCGCCAGCTCGGCACCGTCACGGTCCATGTGGCAGGGGTCGTGACCGGCACGCCGTCCTGATATTCGAAGGTGGCGTCATTGCCTTCCACCTCGAATCCCAGGCTTTCAAGAATGCGTTTCTGCTCCGAATCCGCGACGTCGACGCCGGCGAGCGCCAGGCATTGCGCCGGATCGTAGGTCACGGTCTTCACGGCCAGCGGCGGACTGCCGGCGCGCGTCGCCTCGCTGGCGCCGCCGCCGCAGAGATGCGTCACCAGATAGGTCGCTATCGACAGGCCGTCGTCCAGGAAGGCCGGGTCCACCCCACGCTCGAACCGTCCGCGCGCGTCGCTGGTCAGCCCCAGCTTCTGCCCCGTCATCGCGATCCGTTCCGGCGTGAAATAGGCGCATTCGATCAGGACGTCGGTCGTGGCTTCCGTGGCGCCCGAATGCTCGCCGCCCATGATGCCGCCAATGTCGTGCACCGCTTCGTCGTCGGCGATCACGGTCATGCTCTCATCGACCGTGTAGGTCTTGCCGTTCAGCGCCAGCACCTGCTCGCCCGGCCTGCCGCGCCGCGCCACCAGCCCGCCCTTCAGCGTCGCCATGTCATAGACGTGCAGCGGCCGGCCCAGATCGATCATGATGTAATTGGTGATGTCGACCAGCGTGCTGATCGGCTTCTGCCCGATGGCCTTCAACTGCTTCGCCATCCATTCGGGCGAACTGCCGTTCTTCACGCCGCGCACCGTCCGGGCGAAGAAGGCGGGGCAGCCCTCCGCATCCTCGATCCGCACGTCCGGCCCGGGCCCGGCGGCCTCGATCGTCGGCACGATCAGCGCGTTCAGCGTGCCCAGCCCCGCCGCCGCCAGGTCGCGCGCGATGCCGCGCACGCCCATGCAGTCCTGCCGGTTGGGCGTGATCGACACGTCGATGACCGGATCGTCCAGCCCCGCCCATTCCGCATAGACCCTTCCCACCGGCGCATCGGCGCTGAGTTCGATGATCCCGTCATGATCCTCGCCCAGTTCCAGTTCCCGGAACGAGCACATCATGCCGTTGGATTCGACGCCGCGAATGGCGGTCTTTTTCAGCACCATGCCGTTGACCGGCACCACCGCGCCCTCGGTCCCGAACACGCCGACCAGGCCGGCGCGTGCATTGGGAGCGCCGCAGACCACCTGCAACGGGCCGTCGCCCGCATCCACGGTCAGCACCTGCAGCTTGTCCGCCTGCGGATGACGCTCCGCCGTCAGCACCTTCGCAATGCGGAAGGCGCCCAGCTTCTCCGCCGGATTCTCCACGCCCTCGACCTCAAGACCGATGTTCGTCAGCCCCTTGAGGATCGTCGGCAGGTCGGCATCGCTATTAAGATGCGTCTTGAGCCAGCTCAGCGTGAACTTCATGCGCCCACTCCCCCGCTCAAAGTGGGTACATCCAGCGCCGAAAAGCCATAATGTTTCAGCCAGCGCAGATCGCCGTCGAAGAAAGCGCGCAAGTCGTTCATCCCATATTTCAACATGGCGAGCCGGTCGACGCCCGTCCCGAAGGCAAAGCCCTGCCATTCATCCGGATCGAGCCCGCAGGCCTCGATCACCCGCCGGTTGACCATGCCGCTGCCCAGCACCTCCAGCCAGCCGCCGCCCGGCGCGTCGCCGTCGCCCCCGATCACCCGCTGGCCGTTCACCAGCGTATAGCCGACATCGACCTCCACCGAAGGTTCGGTGAAGGGGAAATAGCTGGGCCGCAGGCGCAGGACGATGTCGTCGCGCTCGAAAAAGGCCTTCAGGAAAGTCTCCAGCGTCCATTTGAGATGACCGAGCGTGATGCCCTTGTCGATCACCAGCCCCTCGATCTGATGGAACATCGGCGTATGCGTCGCGTCGCTGTCCGACCGATAGACGCGGCCCGGCGCGATGATGCGGATCGGCGGTTCGCCGTTCATCATGGTCCGGATCTGCACGGGGGAGGTGTGGGTGCGCAGCAGCATCTTCTTCCCGTCCCCATTCCCATCGGTGGTGTCGGGGAAGTAGAAAGTGTCGTGCATCGCCCGCGCCGGATGCGTCTCCGGAATGTTGAGCGCGGTGAAATTATGCCAGTCGTCCTCGATCTCCGGCCCCGTCGCCACGGAGAAGCCCAGATCGGCGAAAATCTCCGCCAGTTCATCCATCACCTGGCTGACCGGATGCACGGACCCCTGTGGACCGGTGTCGGCGGGCAGGGTCATGTCGATCTTCTCGGCCGCGAGCTTCGCATCGAGCGCCGCCTGCTCCAGCGCCGCCTTCCTTTCCGCCAGCGCCGCCGTCACGCTCTCCCGCAAATCCTGGATCGGGGGGCCTTTCTCCAGCCGCTCCTCCGGGCTCATCGGGCCCAGCGTCTTGAGCAACCCCGTCACCACGCCATTCTTGCCCAAGGCGCCGACCCGCAGCGCCTCCAGCGCGTCGAGCGTGTCGGCGGCGGCAATATCCGCGATCAAGCCGGCTTTCAGATTGGCAATCTCAGTCATCGAACGTCGTTCCACTTTCCCGTCATTCCCGCGAAAGCGGGAACCCATCTCCTGCCCTCTCGCGGAGGGGTTCAAAGCCGAAAGCCAGGGCCAGATCATCCCATTCGGGATTTCCAGCCTCGATCAGCTCGATCTTCCATTGCCTGTTCCATTTCTTGATCCGCTTTTCCCGCAATATCGCGCCATCGATCGCGTCATGCATTTCGAACCAGACAAGGCGCTTGACGCCGTAGTCGCTCGTGAAGCCTTCAATCAAGCCGTTTCGATGTTCGTATAGACGCTTTACAAGGTCGGAGGTAACGCCGGTGTACAGCGTCCCATTTCGGCGGCTCGCCAATATGTAGACCATTGGGCTGATTTCGCGTTTCATGCATTCCTCGGGAGATGGGTTCCCGCTTTCGCGGGAATGACGAGGTGGAAAAGCGGGGACTTACGCCCGCGCCCCCAGCAACGCCCCGCCGAAGCCGATGAACATCAACCCCGTTCCCCGGTTGAACAACCGCTGCCGGTTCGCGGGCGCCAGCCAGCGGGCGAGCTTCATGCCTCCCAGCGCATAGACGCACTGCCAGCCGAACTCGATGGCGACGAAGCTCGCCACCAATATGCCCAGCTGCACCGCAAAGGGCCGATCGGTATCGATGAACTGCGGAAACAGCGCGGCCGCGAAGATGATGAGCTTGGGATTGCTGAGGCCGGTGAGCAACCCGGTGCCATAGAGCGCCCGCAGCGATCGCGCCCGCGTGGCGCCCACCTCGCCTGCTTCACCCACCGGCGCGCGCCAGGCCTTGACGCCCAGCCAGATCAGATAGGCGACACCTGCATAGCGCAACCCGTCGAACAGGCGCGGAGAGGCTTTCAGCAACGCCCCCAGCCCCAGCGCGGAGGCGATCAGGCACAGCAGGATCGCGCTCATCAGCCCGGCCATGGTGGCAAGCGCCCGACGCGGGCCATGATGAATGCTCTGCGTCATCACATGCAGCATGTTCGGTCCCGGCGTGGCCGAGATCAGGAAAACCGCCGTGACATAAAGCCACCAGACATACAGCGACATGAGGGATATTCCTTCAATACCGTTCGGGATGAGCGAAGCCGAAGCAGCGCTTGAGCCTGGCGAAACCGTTCGCCTGCGGCTCAGCAGAACCTTCGACTTCGCCCAGGGTGAGCGGAGATGGGGGTTCACGCCAATCAAAAAGGGCGCCGAAGGCATCTGCCCCGGCGCCCCTTTGGACGATCTTGCGACCGTTCTAAGCTCAGGCCGCGGGCAGCGCAGCCTTCGCCTGGGCGATGATGGCGCTAAACGCCTCGCCTTCGTGCATCGCAATGTCGGCCAGGACCTTGCGGTCCAGATCCACGCCGGCCAGCTTCAGGCCGTGCATGAACTGCGAATAGGTCAGGCCCTCGGCGCGGACACCGGCGTTGATGCGCTGGATCCACAGGCCACGGAAGGTCCGCTTCTTGACCTTGCGGTCGCGATAGGCGTACTGGCCGGCCTTTTCGACGGCCTGACGGGCGATGCGGATCGTGTTCTTGCGACGGCCATAATAGCCCTTCGCCTGATCCAATATCCTCTTATGCTTCGCCTTGGTGGTCGTACCACGCTTGACACGTGCCATTGGTCAGCCCTCCCTTACTTCAGGCCATAGGGCGCCCAGAGGCGCACATGGGCCACGTCGGCGTCGGACATGACCGAGGTGCCGCGATTCTGGCGGATATATTTCGCATTGTGGCTGATCAGGCGGTGACGCTTGCCAGCGACGCCGTGCTTGACCTTGCCGGAAGCGGTGAACTTGAAGCGCTTCTTCACACCGCTCTTGGTCTTGAGCTTGGGCATTTTCGTCTCCTTTTCAAAGCGCGACGATTACGGGCAGCCACGGCAGCCCTAGTTAGCCGGGCGGTCCTTCCAAATATCGCGAAGGGCGGCCCATAGTCGGAAGCATCCCCGAACGCAAGCGATTCGGACCCAAAAAGGCGGATCGGCGTTGAACCGCCATGGCCGACGCCGATCCCCTCCGGCCGGACATGCCGGCAAGCCCCGATCGGCCGGATAGGCCGACAAGCGAAATGCCGCGCCCCCGCGGCACGGGCCATTATGTCCAGCGCGCCAGAGGGGGCTGGCGAAGGCTCCCCCTGCCGGTGCGCATCCTGCTCTGGATCGTCGGCATTCTCTTCGCGCTCTGGCTCATGCTCTTCATCACCAAGGGCCGCTTCCTCAAGCATCCCTTCGAACGGATGCTCGGCAACCGCCTTGAACGCGCCGTGCGCGTCGGCGGCGACTTCCAGCTCTATTTCGACCCAATCACCATCAAGTTCCGCGCCGAGCATATCGCCGTCGCCAATACGCCCTGGGCCAGCCGGCCCGCCTTTTTCCGCGCCGACCTGATCGATAGCCGGATCGCGCCCCTCAGCCTTCTCTTCGGGGACAAGTACAAGGTCCGCTGGCTCGAACTGCGCAATGCCGCCGCCGATCTGGAATGGTCGCGCGACGGCAGGAGCAACACATGGACCTTCGGCGATCCCGGCAGGAAGGGCGAGCCGCTCAACCTGCCGTTGATCCGCCGCGCCCTCCTGGCCGGTACGACGCTGCGCTATCGCGACCCCCGCATGCAGCTTGACGCCGACATCGGATTCGAGACGGTGAAGGCGCAGGACACCCGCTTTGCCAGCGACGTGCGCTTTTCCGGCACCGGCACGATGCGGGGCCGCCCCTTCAGGCTGCGCGGCGGCCTGCTCTCGCCCAACCAGACGGTGACGGGCGGCCGGAACAGGCTTGCCCTCCGGGCCGAGGCTGGCGCGACCGTGCTGGAGGTCAGCGGCACGCTTCCCGGCGCGACCGAGATCGAGGGGGCGGACCTGCGCCTGCTCACCCATGGCCCCAATCTTGCGCGGCTGTTCGATTTCCTGGGCGTCGCCATTCCCGAAACGCGCGCCTATCGCTTCACCTCCGCGCTGACCAAGGCTGGCGAGGAGTGGCGGTTCACCCATCTCAAGGGCCGTTTCGGCGACAGCGACCTGGCGGGGCGCATGACCGTGTCCCTGCCCGACGATCGCCTGCTGCTGAAGGCCGACCTCGCCACCCAAAGCCTCGACATCGTCGATGTCGGCCCCTTCATCGGCTATGACCCCCAGCGGCTGGAGAGGCAGGGCAAGGCGGGCGCGATCCAGACGGTGGGCGGCACGCCGCGCGTCCTGCCCGACGCGCCGCTGCGGGTGGAGGCGCTGCGCAATTTCGATGCGCGCGTCCGCTATGACGTCCGCCGGGTCCGCGCCGACAATCTGCCGGTGTCCAATATCGGCCTGACGCTCTCGCTCGACCGCAGCCTGCTCAGGCTGTCGCCGCTGACATTCGACATGTCGGGCGGTCATGTCAGTTCCGACATCAGCATCAATGCCCGGACAGAACCCGTTCGCACCAGCTACGACATCCGACTGTCGCCCACGCCTATGGGCAAGCTGCTTTCCCGCTGGGGCGTGGAGGAATCCGGCACCACCGGCACGATCAAGGCGCGCGTCCAGATGACCGGCCTCGGCAACACGCTGCACGATTCGCTCAGCACGTCCAACGGTCGCATCGCCGTGATCCTGCCGGCGGGCTCCATGTGGGCGCGCAACGTCCAACTGGCGGAACTCGACATCGGCACCTTCATCACCAAGATGTTCCAGAAGAAGCTGAAGGACCCGGTGGAGATCAATTGCGGCCTGATCGCCTTCACCGTGCGCAACGGCGTGGCCGCCGCCGATCCGATCATCATCGACACGCGCAAGAATGTGATGCTGGGCCGGGGCGGCTTCTCCTTCCGCAACGAAAGCCTGGACCTCGCCTTCCGCGCCGACGGCAAGAAGTTCAGCCTGTTCTCGGGTCAGTCGCCCGTCGGCATCACCGGATATTTCGCCAGGCCGGGCATCGACGTGATCAGCCCCGAACTGGTCGCGCGCGGCGGCGCGGCGGCGGCGCTCGGCATAGCCGCCACGCCGCTTGCCTCGGTGCTTGCCTTCGTCGATGTCGGGGATGCGAAGAGCGCCGCCTGCGGTCCGGTCCTTGCCGGCGCGACGGCCGCCGCCCAGCGCACCAAGGGCGGCAAGCCCCGCGACGATGTCGGCCGCGGCACCACGGCCAAGGATGAAGCCGGCAAGGGCAATGCCCGCGAAAATAAGAGCCAGAAGAAGAAATTCCTGGGCATCTTCTGATGCACTGGCGCCCTGCACCAATCGCGGGGTGCTGAGCGGCGACAGGCTAATTTCCCAGCTAACAGATCGCCGTCTGGGCTGGACGAGTAATACACCCACCTGAAATAATTAGCGCCCTAATGACCCTCATGCCCTTCGGCCAATGCCTCCAGCACGTCATCCAGCCGCGCGGCGTCGCCCAGCGCTATCACCTGACCGTCGCTGTCATGCGTGAGCGGTTCGCCGGTCCAGTCGCACATCCGCCCGCCCGCGCCCTCCACCACCGGCACCAGTGCCGCCAGATCGTGCAGCTTGAGACCCGCCTCGACCACGATGTCGACATGACCCGACGCGACCAGCCCATAATTATAGCAGTCCCCGCCCCAGACGGTGTCGCGGCACTGCCCCGCAAGGCGTGAGAAATGCTCGCCGCTGCAGCCCGGGAAAAGCTGCGGCGCGGTGGAGGCCAGGATCGCCTCGTCCAGGGCGCGGCAGGCGCGGGTGGTCACCGGCTTTCCGTTGAAGGTCGTCGGCTGCCCCATCATTCCCGCCCAGCGTTCCTCCGCAATGGGCTGGTCGATGATCCCGACGGTCGGCCAACCCGCCTGGGTCAGCGCGATCAGCGTGCCGAAGATCGGCCGCCCGGCGATGAAGCTGCGCGTACCGTCGATGGGATCGAGGATCCATACCCGTTCCGCATCCTCGCGGCTCGCGCCATATTCCTCCCCGATGATGCCGTCCTGCGGCCGTTCCTTCTCCAGGATCGCGCGGATTGCTGCCTCCGCGGCCCTGTCCGCCTCCGTCACGGGGGACTTGTCGGATTTGAATTCCATGTCGTAGCGCGCGCGGAAAAAGGGGCGGATCGCCGCGCGGGCGGCGTCGGCAAGGCGGTTGGCAAGGGCCAGATCGTCGCGGGTCGTCATGCCATGGGCCTAGAGCATTTTCCCGCCTGGCGGAACGGTCGACCGCCGGGAAAATGCAAAGGACTGTCGCGACGGGCGAAGTTAAAGGATAGGCTGGGTCTCTCCGATTCCCTGAAGGAGGGATGTGATGCCCGGTTCTTCCGTCATCCCCGGCCTGCGCTATGCCGATGCGCCCGCCGCCATCCGGTTTCTCTGCCGGGCTTTTGGTTTCGAAGTGCAGGCCAGCTACGAAGATGTGGACGACCCGCACATCGTCCATCATGCCCAGCTGGTGCTGGGGGAGGGCATGGTCATGCTGGGCAGCGTCCGCGACGGAGCGACGGAATCGCTCTATAGCTGGAGCACGCCCAGGGAACTGGGCGGCGTCACCACCTGCATCTATGTGGTCGTGCCCGACGCCGACGCCCACTGCCTTCACGCACGGAATGAAGGCGCCGTCGTGGTCAGCGAGCCGCACGACAATGACGGCTATCCCGGTCGCGGCTATGAAGCGCTCGATCCAGAGGGCAATGTCTGGAGCTTCGGCACTTACGACCCCTGGGCGCATTCCGCCTAAACTTCCGCCGGTTCGCGCCGTCCTATCCCTTCGACATGTCTCGAAGGAGTTGCTGGTGGCGCTGGTCGGCTGGATTGTAAGTTTCATGGCCCTGTTCGGAGGGCTGGCGCTGTGGCAGGATCTGCCGGCCGACGGTTCGCCCGCATTGGCGAACATTCTGTTCATGCTGGCCCTGCTGACCTGCCCCTGGTTGTGGCGCGACAAGCCGCTCGGCATTTCACTCAGCCAGCGCATCTTCCTGGCGATGGCGCTGGTGTGCAGCCTGCCGTTGCTGTTGTTTCCGCGCAACTGAGCAAAGTCGCGCCGCGCGACTTTGCCGAACGGACATGAAAAAGGCTGCCGATGGGACCATCGGCAGCCTTTTTTCGGCTTCCTCGCGGCGATCTCAGTCGAACAGGCTGGAAACGGAGCTTTCGTCCGCGATGCGCTTGATCGCCTCGCCCAACAGGGGAGCGATCGGCAGATGGCGGATGCTCTTCGCGCCGCAGACCGCATCCGTACCCTGGATCGAGTCGGTGATGACCAGTTCCTTGAGTTCCGACGCCTCGACCCGCGCCACCGCGCCGCCCGACAGCACGCCATGGCTGACATAGGCGGCCACCTCTTCAGCCCCCGCCGCCTTGAGCGCGGCTGCGGCGTTGCAGAGCGTGCCCGCCGAATCGACGATGTCGTCGATCAGCACGCAGAAGCGGCCCTTCACGTCGCCGATGATGTTCATGACCTCCGATTCGCCTGCGCGCTCGCGCCGCTTGTCGACGATGGCGAGGGGGGCGTTGTCCAGCCGCTTGGCAAGGGCGCGGGCGCGCACCACGCCGCCCACGTCCGGCGACACGACCATCAGGTTGCGGTCGCCGAAGCGCGCCTGGATGTCGGCCGACATGACCGGCGCGCCGAACAGATTGTCGGTCGGAATGTCGAAGAAGCCCTGAATCTGCCCGGCGTGCAGGTCCACCGACAGCACGCGGTTGGCGCCTGCGGTGGTGATGAGATTGGCGACCAGCTTGGCCGAGATCGGCGTGCGGGGGCCGGGCTTCCGATCCTGCCGGGCATAGCCGAAATAGGGGACCACCGCCGTGATTCGCTTGGCCGACGCGCGCTTCAGCGCGTCGATCATGATCAGCAGCTCCATCAGATTGTCGTTCGTCGGATAGCTGGTCGACTGGATCACGAACACGTCCTCGCCGCGGACATTCTCGTGAATTTCCACGAAAACCTCTTCGTCGGCGAAGCGGCGGACGCTCGCGTCGGTCAGGGGAATCTCGATATAGTCGGCGATGGCGGCCGCGAGCGGCTTGTTGGAATTGCCGGTCATGAGCTTCATGGCCAAACCCCTAGAACTAAATGGCGTGACAAATTGGTGACGCTGTCGGAACGCGGCCCCTTTAGCGGCGGAGGCCCCTCCTGAAAAGGCGCTTTTGCGCGCTGCTGCAAAATGCTCTAGGGGCGCGGACCATGACCGACAAACTCGTGATAGCCCTGGCCCAGATGACGCAGTCGGTGGGCGACTTGTCCGCCAATGCCGACGCGATGCTGGAATGGCGTGCGCGGGCGATGGAAGCGGACCTCATCGTCTATCCCGAACTGCAACTGATCGGCTATCCGCCCGAGGATCTGGTGCTGAAGCCCGCGCTGGTGGACCGGGCCAATCATGAGCTGGACCGGCTGGCGCAGGCGACCGCCGACGGCGGCCCCGCCATGCTGGTGGGCACGGTCGTGGCGTCGCAAGGCGTCCTGTTCAACGTCGTCGCCCTGCTGGAGAATGGCGCGGTCACCGCCATCCGGCAGAAGCGGGAATTGCCCAATTACGGCACCTTCGACGAAAAGCGCCTGTTCGCCCCCGGTCCGCTGCCCGCGCCCATCGACTTCCGGGGCGTTCGCATCGGCGTCCCGATCTGCGAGGACATCTGGTTTCCCTTCGTCACCGCCCATTTGCGGGCGGAAGGCGCGGAAATCCTGATCAGCCCCAACGGCTCCCCGTTCGAGGTCGACAAGGACGACCGCCGCATCAACGCCGTCGCGGGGACCCGGGTTCGTGAAACCGGCCTGCCGCTCGTCTATCTGAACCGCGTTGGCGGGCAGGACGAACTGGTGTTCGACGGCGCCTCCTTCGTCATGAACGGCGACCTCAGCCTGGCGCACCAGCTTCCCGACTGGGAAGAGGCGCTGGTCCTGACGCACTGGGAAAAATGGGAAGGCCAGTGGGTCTGCCTTCCCGGCGAGCGTCACGCGCTCGATGATCGCCCCGCCGACATCTACAACGCCATGGTCCTGGGCCTGCGCGACTATGTGAACGGGAACCGCTTTCCCGGAGTCGTGCTTGGCCTGTCGGGCGGCATCGACTCGGCCCTTTCCGCTGCCGTCGCGGTGGACGCGCTGGGCGCCGACCGGGTGTGGTGCGTGATGATGCCATCGCGCTTCACCAGCCGGGAAAGCCTGGACGATGCCATCGAATGCGCCCGCCTGCTGGGCGTCCGCTACGACAGCATCCCCATCGAACCCGCGGTGGAGGCTTTCGATGCGATGCTGGCCGACGTCTTCGCCGGCCGCCAGCGCGACCTGACGGAGGAGAATATCCAGTCCCGCATCCGGGGCGTGACGCTGATGGGCCTGTCCAACAAATTCGGTCATATGCTGCTCACCACCGGCAACAAGAGCGAGATGTCGGTCGGCTATGCCACCATCTATGGCGACATGGCGGGCGGCTATTCGGTGCTGAAGGACGCCTATAAGACGACGGTGTTCGACCTTTGCCGCTGGCGCAACGAGAATGTTCCGTCGCTGGGCGAGGGGTTCGGCCCCCATGGCCCCGTCATGCCCGAGCGCGTCATCACCAAGCCGCCCAGCGCCGAATTGCGCGACAACCAGAAGGACGAGGACAGCCTGCCCCCCTATGAGGTGCTGGACCCCATCCTCTACGGTTTGGTGGAGGAGGAACTGTCGGTCGAGCAACTGGTCGCCCGCGGATTCGAACGCGACACGGTCGCCCGTATCGAACGGCTGCTCTATGTCGCGGAATATAAGCGCCGCCAGTCGCCCCCGGGCGTGAAGCTTGGCATCCGCAATTTCGGCCGCGACCGCCGCTACCCGATCACCAACGCCTTCCGCACGCTGTAAACCGCATGACAGTCATCACCCGCTTCGCTCCGTCGCCCACCGGCAACCTCCATGTCGGCAATATCCGCGCCGCGCTGCACAACTGGCTGTTCGCGCGCAAATATGGCGGCCAGTTCCTGCTGCGCCTCGACGACACCGATCTCGAACGCTCGCGCCCCGAATATGCCGACGGCATCAAGGCGGACCTGAACTGGCTCGGCCTGCATTGGGACGGGGAGGAGAAGCAGTCCGACCGCTTCGCCCTCTATGAGGAAAAGTTCGAAGCGCTCAAGGCGTCGGGCCATGTCTATCCGGCCTATGAAACCGCGCAGGAACTGGACCTGCGCCGCAAGGTGCTGCTGGGTCGTGGCCTGCCGCCGGTCTATGACCGGGCGGCGCTGTCCCTGAGCGCGGACCAGATTGCGGCCTATGAAGCCGAAGGGCGTCGGCCGCACTGGCGCTTCAGACTGGATCATGACCTGCCCATCGGCTGGACCGACCTGATCCGCGGCGACCAGCGCTTCGACCCGAAACTATTGTCCGATCCGGTGATCCGCCGCGCCGATGGAAGCTGGCTCTATATGCTGCCGTCGGTGATCGACGACATCGCCATGGGCATCACCCATGTTCTGCGCGGGGAAGACCATGTGTCCAACACCGCGACGCAGATCCAGATGTTCGCGGCGCTGGGCGCGACACTGCCCGCCTTCGCCCATGAAGCGCTGCTGACCGGGAGCGAGGGCAAGCTTTCCAAGCGTCTGGGATCGCTTGGCGTCGCGCATTTTCGCGAGAGCGGTCTTGAACCGATGGCCATCGCCTCCCTGCTGGCGCGGCTGGGCAGTTCCATGCCGGTGGAACCCTTTACGGACCTGCAACCGCTGATCGACAGCTTCGACTTCGCCCATTTCGGCCGGGCGCCAGCACGCTTCGATGAAGGGGAACTGGCGAGCCTCAACCAGAAGATCGTCCACCTGCTGCCCTATGCGGCTGTTGCGGATCGTTTGCCTCAGGGCATGGACGAAGCGGCCTGGGACGCCATCCGCCCCAATCTGGAAACCGTGGCGGGGGCGGCTGACTGGTGGCGGATCGTCACCGGCCCGATCGACGCGCCATTCCCGGCGGACGAAGATCGCGACTTCCTGGCCCTGGCGCATGCCCGGCTGGCGGAGGCGAGCTTCGATGCCGCCATCTGGCGAACCCTGACCGAAGCGCTGAAGACGGAAACCGGCCGCAAGGGCAAGGCGCTGTTCCTGCCGCTGCGCCGGGCACTGACCGGACTGGACCATGGACCGGACATGGGCCAGCTCCTGCCACTGATCGGGCGGGAAGAAGCCTTGGCGCGTCTGTCGGTCTGATCGGGAGATTTGGCGAGGAGCGGACCAGAAGACCGTTCGGGCCGAGCTTGTCGAAGCCCTTTATGCCTGTTTTTGCGCCACAGTCCCAAGCAAGACCGGTGAGAGAAAGCAGGCCTGTCCGCTCTCCACCCGGGCCACTATCCCGGCGCTCCGAAAGCCCTACCGCTGTATAAGCTCCAGCGCCCGGCCAACGGCCAAAATTCCTTCCGGCGCGGCTGCGAAGCCCATATGGGTGCAGTCGACCTCGATTGCCCGATCCCGCTCGCCGACGCGCCCCTTGGCGCATTGGGGCAGTATCACGCCATCCCGACGCGACCAGAGCGCCACGGTCGGCACCGGCGGTTTTTCCTCACGCCGGCAGGTGAAGGGCGGCCGGTCGACCGGAAATCCGGAAACGAGCTGGTAGAGCCGCCACGCATGATTGGCGCGGGGATCGCCGGAAAAGGGCGTACCCATCGTCACGACGCCGCCGACCTTATGCATGGCGAATTTAGCATATTCCCGCGCGAACAGCCCGCCCAGGCTCCAGCCCACCAGAGTTACGGGCGCTCCGGTCTCACGCCTTATGGCGTCCACCCGGTGGTCGATCTGTTCCAGACTGTCCGGCTTGGGTCCGAAATTGCGGCCCATGCCCCAGCCATGCGCCTCATAACCCGCCGCGTTCAGCACGGCGCGTAAAGGCTCCATACGCTGCTCGCTTGCGAGCAGGCCCGGGATCAGCAGGACCTGCCGTCCGTCGCCATGGATGGCCCGCGCCAGTTGGGCGGCCTGCGCCCGTGTCCGCGCCAGATCGAAAGGCACCGATGCATTGCCCAACAGATGCTGGAGCGACGGCCGCTCGGCCGCGCGAGATCCGCTGGCCAGGCGGCTCTTCCAGAAACTGGCAATGGCGTCGGCATAGGGCGGCACGAAAATGTCTTTCCTTCTTCCAACAGGAAAAATGACATTCTCATGACACAGGCTCCCGAGTCCATGGAGATTTGTCCACGGGCATGAACGGTTCGCCGTTTGTGACAGCGGCTTATGGAAGGATCAGGGCGCCAATGGAGAGGTCTGCGCCACCGGCGCGCCGTCGGCCGCCCGCAACTGGCGCGGCTCCAATATCGCGGCCGTTTCGATCAGGTCCAGCGCCCGCCGCGCTTCCATGTAGCGCCGCGCATATTGCATCCAGCGGTCGGCCGCCGCGCGCCCCGGCATCTGCTCCACCTCGGCCAGAGCCGCGCCGACCTGCGATCCGTCCAGATAGCGCAGCGCCCGGTCCAGCGCTGCCTGCGGCCGTGGAGAGGGGGTGGACGCCCGGTGAATGGTGATGATCTCCCGCGCCTCATGTTCCAGCGCTTCCCACCAGCTCGCGTCGGCGGGCGGGACAGTGACCCGGTCGGCCAGGGCCGTCAGCCCGGCGCGCAGGTCGGCCAGCGTCACCGGTTCCCGCGCGGCGTTGATGATGGTCGCCACCGCGCGCGGCTGCGCCTGTCCGAAACGAAGGCGCAACTGGCCCTCGATATAGCCGAGCGGCGTCCCGCTATCGAGCGCCCGCCGCGCCGCGAAGGCGACCAGCAGGCCCTCCGCGCGCGCCGCGTTGCCCGACGCCGCCTGCGCCTCCACCGTGATGCGGTTGAGCCGTTCCTCCAGTTGCACGACGCGCGCGTCCAGCATCTGCCCGGCATCGGCGGACAGCGGCCGCATCGGCACGCCCGGCGCGGCGGCATTCAGCAACGGATCGCTCAGCACCGACGGCCGTTGCGGTGCATTCCACCGCTGGATGCGCGGCAGGGCGAGGACGGTCAGCACGACCCCGACCGCAAAGGCGAGCAAGACCAGCAGCACCAGCAGCCAGGATCCGCGTCGCGCCGGGGGCGGCGCCGCAACGCCGCCGGACGGGCCATCCGTGTCGCTCATCAAGGGCTTTTCTTCCATATGAGGCGAATCATTCGCATAATCCGACGGCAAGGGCCAGCATCCTCTCATCATCGGGCTTATCGGGCGCCTGAGCGCTGGCCCATCCGGTGCCGCAGGCGACCAGCGCCGCAGGGCTGATGGCGATCAGGTGGAGTGATCTGCGCAGCCCCGGACCCACATGGCGCGCCAGCAATTCGCCGGCACGCGGGGAGTGGACCAGAAGGACGCTGCCGGCCTCCAGCCGCTCTGCCCATCCCTCATCGCCGGTCCGCAGCATTTCATAGACGACGACCCGCTCGATCCGCAGCGCGCCCGCGTCGATCGGCGCCACCGTCCGCCCCGCCAGATGCAGCACATCGCCATGCCCGTCCGCCGCGATCCGCCGCGCAATGGCGGTGCCGTCGCCATCCCCGGCGACGACATCTGCGAATCCGGCTTCCTCCAGCGCCTTCGCCGTCGCCTGTCCGACCGCATAGACGGGCAACTTCCGATAGCGGGCCAGCCCTTCCCCCGCCAGCCGGGCCGCATTGGCACTGGTCAGCAACAGGGCGTCGAATCTTTCCGGGGCAGGGGCCTCCCATTGCAGCGCCCGGGGCGCGAACAGCGGAAAGACCCGCGTTTTCAGCCCCAGTTCCGCCGCCCGCGCCGCGGTCTTGCCCGCCCCCGGTTCAGGCCGCAGGATGACGAGAGGCCTCACGCCTCGAACAAAGCCCGCAGCGTCGGACTGGCCCTGTCCAGCAAAGCGCGTCCCATCCTTTCCGCGGCGGCGGCATCGCCCCGCCCGATCCGCAGCGCATCGCTGACCGTCTCCTGCCCGTCGGGGCTGATGATCTCGGCCCGCAGATGGACCCGCCCATCCTCCAGCCGGGCCAGCGCCGCAATGGGCGAATGGCAGGTGCCGCCGAGCCCGGCCAGCACTGCGCGCTCCGCCATCACGCAATCGAAGGTGTCGGCGTCGCTGATCGACGCCAGCAGATCGAGCACCGTTTCATTGTCGCTCAGCGTCTCGATGCCCACGGCGCCCTGGGACGGCGCGGGCAGCATGACCTCGACGGGGATGGTGACGCCCACATCGCCCTGGCCCAGCCGGTCGAGCCCGGCCGCCGCCAGCAGGGTGGCATGCGCCTCCCCCCTTTCCAGCTTGGCGAGCCGCGTCGCGACATTGCCGCGGAACAGGATGACCTCCGCGTCGGGCCGAAGCCGCCTGACCTGCGCCGCCCGGCGCGGCGAGCTGGTGCCCACCAGCGGCCTTTCGGGGAGCGCCGCGAAACTGTCCGCGCCCACAAGGCGGTCGCGCACATCGGCGCGGGGCAGCATGGCGGCGATGCGGATTTCGGCGGGCCGGATCGTCTCCACATCCTTCATCGAATGGACGGCGAAATCGATTTCGCCACTGGCCAGCGCGCGGTCCAGCTCCTTGGTCCAAAGCGCCTTGCCGCCGATTTCCGCGAGCGCCCGGTCCTGAATGCGGTCGCCGCTGGTCTGCACCACGACGATCTCGACCGCGCCCTCGTCCCAGCCGTGGCGCGCCCGCAGCGCCGCCACCGTCATATGGGCCTGCGCCAGCGCGAGCGGGGAGCCACGCGTGCCAAGGCGAAGGGGCGTGTGGGGCGGACGGGAAGGCTTTTGCATGATCCCGCTTGCTCTAATGATCGCGGGCATTAGATGGAAGCGGCAATGACGATCATCCTCGGCCTGGAATCAAGCTGCGACGAAACCGCGGCGGCGCTGGTGACGGCGGAGGGCAAGATCCTGGCCCACCGCCTCGCCACGCAGGAGGAGGCGCATCGCCCCTATGGCGGCGTCGTCCCGGAAATCGCCGCCCGCGCCCATGTCGAGGCGCTTTCGCCCTTGATAGAGGCGGCGCTGAAGGACGCCGACCTCACGCTTGCCGATGTGGACGTGATCGCCGCCACCGCCGGCCCCGGCCTGATCGGCGGCGTGATGGTCGGCCTCGTCACCGGCAAGGCGCTCGCCCATGCCGCGAACAAGCCCCTGATCGCGGTCAACCATTTGGAAGGCCATGCCCTTTCGCCGCGCCTGGCCGATCCGACGCTGCAATTCCCCTATCTGCTGCTGCTGGTGTCGGGCGGCCATTGCCAGTTGCTGCATGTGCGGGGGCCGGGCGACTATGCCCGCCTGGCCACCACCATCGATGACGCCAGCGGCGAGGCCTTCGACAAGACCGCCAAGCTGCTCGGACTGGGCTATCCCGGCGGGCCGGCGGTGGAGAAAGCCGCCGCCGATGGCAATCCGGGGGCCGTTCCCTTGCCACGCCCGCTGGTCGGCACCGCCGAGCCGCATTTCTCCTTCGCTGGCCTCAAGAGCGCGGTCATGCGCGCGGCCCAGTCCGGGCAATATTCGACCGAGGACATCGCCGCCAGCTTCCAGCAGGCCGTCATCGACTGCCTGATCGACCGCACCGAGCGGCAATTGGCGGGCCTTCAGGACATCACCGCCCTCGTCGTCGCGGGGGGCGTCGCCGCCAACCAGTCGATCCGCGCCGCGTTGGAAGCGCTCGCCGCAAAGCACGATCTGCCCTTTGTCGCGCCGCCGCTCTGGCTCTGCACGGACAATGCGGCGATGATCGCATGGGCCGGGGCGGAACGCTATGCGGCGGGCCTTATCGACGACCTCACCGTTCCGGCGCGCCCGCGCTGGCCGCTGGACCCCGGCGCGGAAAAGGCGCGCGGCGCAGGAGTGAAAGCATGAAGGCTCCCTCCCTGAAGGCAGGCGTCATCGGAGCAGGCGCCTGGGGCACCGCACTGGCCCAGACGCTGGCGGCGGACGGCCGGCATGTCCGCCTCTGGGCGCTGGAACCCGAAGTCGTCGCCGCGGTCAACGGCGACCGCCAGAACCCGCTCTACCTGCCCAATATCCCGCTTAGCGCCTCGATCGAGGCGACCGGCGACATGGCCGCCATGGCCGACCGCGATCTGCTGCTGATCGTCAGCCCTGCCCAGCATCTGCGCACCGTCGTGGCGCAGGCGCCGGCGGGCACGCCGCTCGTCCTCTGTTCCAAGGGGATCGAGGCGGGCACCAGCCTGCTGATGTCCGAGGTGGCGATGGAAGCGCAGCCGACCTCGCCTATCGCCGTCCTTTCGGGGCCGACCTTCGCGCATGAGGTCGCCAGGGGCCTGCCCACCGCGATCACCCTCGCCTGCGCCGACGCCGCTCTTGCCGCGAAGATTGCGGGCCGCATCGCGCGCCCTGCCTTCCGCCCCTATCTGTCCGACGATGTCGTCGGCGCGGAGATTGGCGGGGCGGTGAAGAACGTCCTCGCCATCGCCTGCGGCGTCGCGGAGGGCGCGGGCCTGGGCCTCAATGCCCGCGCCTCGCTGATCAGCCGGGGCTTTGCCGAAATGACCCGCTTCGGTCTGGCCAGGGGCGCCCGCGCCGAAACGCTGGCTGGACTTTCCGGACTGGGCGATCTCGTCCTTACCTGTTCCTCGACCAACAGCCGCAACTTCTCGCTCGGCAAGGGGCTGGGGGAGGGGCGGGCTGCCAGCGACCTGCTGGCCAACCGCCGGACCGTCGCGGAAGGGGCCTTTACCGCGCCCGTGCTGCGCGAAGCCGCCCGCGCCGCCCATGTCGAAATGCCCGTGGTCGAGGCGGTCTGCGCCCTGCTGGAAGATGCCGCGCCGCTCGCCCAGGTGATGGATGCGCTGCTCGCCCGTCCGCTGCGCGCCGAATAAATTCATCGCCCTATCATCATTTGTTGCTACAGTCCGGCTCCACAAAATGACGCGACAGCATTGATGTCACAGGGGGATCATAATTCTTTGGCGGCTGAAGGGGCCTCTCCCGCGCAGCAGGACGATATTGCGGCGCTCGCCAAGGGTGGACGGACCAATGTGTTCGGTTTCCTGCTCCGCCTCGCGGCGCGCCTGCCGTTCCTGTTCATCGCCGGCCGCTGGTATGGCGCCGACGCGCTGGGCCGCTTCGCCTATGCGGTGCTGGTGGTGGAGTTCGTCGCCCAGCTCGCGACGCTCGGCCTGAAACGCGGCCTCGCGGGCGCGCTCGCCCAGACCGAGCGGCCGCACAGCCATGTCGTGACCGACGCCATGGTGGTGACGCTGATCGCCTCCCTGATCGGCAGCGCGCTCCTGGTCGCCTTCCCCCAGGCCATGTTCCCGAACAGCGGCATCAACGGCCTCGACCGCCTGCTCGCCCTGATCGTGATCGCGGTCGCCGGGTCCGACGTGGCGCTGGCCGCCTGCGCCTATCGCTTCGACATCGGCGCCACGGTGCGGGCCCGGTCCATCATCGAACCCTGGGCGATCAGCATCGGCGCCTTCGGCTTCGCTTATTATTCGACCCGCGACGGCCTGATCCTCTCCTATGTGGTCTCGATGATCGCCGCGCTGGTCGCCTCGATCATTCCGATGACCCGCCATTACGGCATTCCCTATGGCTGGCGCCCGGATTTCGGACGGCTGTGGCGGCTGGCGCGCCGCAATCTGCCGCTGGCGGCGGCGGACGGCGTGGAATGGGGGTCGCGCCGGCTGGACATGGCGATCCTCGGCCTGTTCGTCAGCCCCGCCGTGGTCGGCATCTATTATGTGGCGCAACAGGTCGCCTCCCTGCCCCAGAAACTGAAGACCAGCTTCGACCCGATCCTGGGCCCGGTCATCACCCGCAATCTTTCGGAGGGCAATCTCACCGCCATAGCGCGGCAGGTGAGCCAGGTCGGCTTCTGGATCATCGCGGCGCAGGCGGGCATCGCGCTTGCGCTCGGCATTCCGGGCGAAGCGGTGATGGGGCTGGTCGGTCCGCATTTCGTCGGCGGAACGGGCGCGCTCGCCTTCCTGCTGCTGGCCGAAGTCGTGGCGGCGACCGCCGTGGTCAGCGAATCGGCGCTGGTCTATATCGCGCGGCACCGCAATCTGATGATCTCGCTGCTGATGATCGGGCTTCAGGCGGCGCTCAGCTTCGCTCTGATCTTCGTGGCGCGGCGCCTGGGCCTGCACGACATGGCCATCGCCGCCGCGCCGGCGCTGGCGCTCAGCATAGCGCTGGGCGTCAGTGCGCTGGTCAAGGCGCGCCTGCTGTCGAACCTGCTGGGCGCCAGGGTCAACGCCTGGCGCTGGCCGTTGCTCAGCGCTTCCGGCGTCGCCTGCATCGTTGGCGCGGCTTTCGTCGCATTGCCACCTCATTTCGAGTGGGTGGAGCTTGTCTTCGGCGTCTTCACCATTCTCGGCGTCTACGGCTTCGTCATCTGGCGCTGGGGGTTCGGCCCCGACGACCGCGCGCTGTTCCGAAAGCAGAAGCCGGCCTGACGCAAAGGAAAAGGCCGGACTTTCGCCCGGCCTCCCATCTTACTCCAGCGTCTTCGCCCGGATCGCCTTCAGGTCGTCCTCCGGCCGCGCGCCCCAGTGGGAGATCACTTCGGCCGCCGCCGCCGCCCCCAGCTTCAGGCACTTCTCGACCTCCAGCCCCTCCAGATGGCCCGCCAGGAAACCCGCCGCGAACAGGTCGCCCGCACCGGTCGTGTCGATCACTTCGGCCACCGGCGCCGCATGCGCTTCGTACCGCACGCCGTCGACCATGGCGATCGCGCCCTTTTCGCTGCGGGTCGAGACCAGCATCGGCACTTTCGCGGCGATGGCGGCCACGGCGGCGTCGAAATCATGCACCCCGGCCAGCGACTGGATTTCGCCTTCATTGGAGAAGAGGATGTCGATCAGCCCCTGGTCGATCAGGTTGATGAAGTCGGCGCGGTGGCGGTCGATCACGAAATTGTCCGACAGGGTGAAGGCGACCTTCCGCCCCGCGCCCCGCGCCGCGTCGATGGCGGCGCGCATCGCCGCGCGCGGCTGCTCCGGATCCCAGAGATAGCCTTCGAGATAGAGGATGGACGCGGAACGGATAAGGTCCAGGTCCAGCGCCGTCTCGGGCAGGAACTGCGACGCCCCCAGGAAGGTGTTCATCGTCCGCTGCGCATCGGGCGTCACCAGGATCAGGCAGCGGGCCGTCGGCACGTCGCCCTGCATCGCCGGCGTATCGTAGCGTATGCCGAGCGCGCGCACGTCATGGGCGAAGACGGCGCCCAACTGGTCGTCATTGACCTGCCCGATGAAGCCGCATTTCTTGCCCAGCGCGGCCAGCCCCGCCAGCGTGTTCGCCGCCGATCCGCCGCTGATCTCCTTGCCCGCGCCCATGTCGGCATAAAGGCTTTCCGCCGTTTCCGCGTCGATCAGCTGCATGCCGCCCTTGGTCAGCGCATGTTCGGCCAGGAAAGCGTCGTCGCTCCGGGCGAGCACGTCGACAATGGCATTGCCGATGGCGACAACATCAAGCGTGGGGGCAGCAGCGGTCACGCAAAATCCTTCGTGAATAAGGGGAAAAATCCCGCCGTCTCTACCGATCCGGGGCGCGCTGCGCAACGGCGCTGATTGACGCTGCGCGCCAGGGCGGGAATAGCGGTGTCATGGTCCTTGCCGCCGTCCTTCGCGCATTCCCTTCCATCTTCCACGGTGCCGCCCTCCGGCTGCTGTTCAGGACGCTGCTCCTGACCCTGCTCGCCTTCGCGGTCCTCGCCGCCGCCTTGTGGACCGGCATCCACGCCGCCCGCCTGCATTATGGCTGGCTGCCGGGCGCGGGCTGGGGCGGGCTGGCGGAGGCGACCGCGACCGCCATCGGCGTGATCGCCGCGGGCTGGCTGCTGTTCCGCGCCACCGCCATGGCGATCATGAGCCTGTTTGCCGACGACATCGTCATTGCCGTAGAACGGGACAGCTACCCCGCGGCGGCAGCCCGCGCCCGGCCGGTCGGCTGGGGCCGCAGCCTTCGTTTCGCGCTGCGCTCCATCCTGCGGACCGTCGGCTGGAACCTGCTTGCCCTGCCGGCCTATCTGCTGCTGCTGGTGACGGGCATCGGCACGCTGGGCCTGTTCCTGATCCTGAACGCCGCCCTGCTGGGCCGGGACATGGCCGACATGGTCGAGCCCCGCCATCCCGACCTGCCGCCGATCCCGCGCGGCAGCCGGTGGCTCATGGGCCTCGCTTCGGCGCTGATCTTCCTCGTGCCGCTGCTCAACCTGCTTGCACCGATCTGGAGCGCGGCTATGGCGGTCCACATGCTGCACGGTGCCCGAAGGAACATGCCATGACTCGTCCTCATCCGGCGTTCGTCCTGGCTTCGCTCTTGACCCTCGCCGCTTGCGGAGGCGTCGTGCCGCCGCCC